>JAXIPH010000096.1:0-12953 GCA_045403035.1 Thermoleophilia bacterium
ACGGCCACGGCGCCGTCGAGCACCCTCAGGCTGCGCTCGACCTCGATCGTGAAGTCGACGTGGCCCGGGGTGTCGAGGATATTGATGCGGTGGTCGCGCCAGAAGCACGTCGTCGCGGCGCTCGTGATCGTGATGCCGCGCTCCTGCTCCTGCGCCATCCAGTCCATCGTGGCCGCGCCGTCGTGGACCTCACCGATCCGGTGCGTGCGACCGGTGTAGTAGAGGATCCGCTCGGTGGTCGTCGTCTTGCCGGCATCGATGTGGGCCATGATGCCGATGTTGCGCGTCTTCTCGAGAGAGACCGTCTTCGCCGTCGTCGTCACGCCCACTCACCTCATCCGTTCGTCGTCGCGCGGCCACTCGGCCTCACGCCATTCTCCCCTCGACCACCTACCCCCGCCGCGAGGGCGGGATCCCTACCAGCGGTAGTGCGCGAACGCCTTGTTCGCCTGGGCCATGCGGTAGAGGTCGTCCTTCCGCTTGAAGGCGCCCCCCTGCGAGCCGAGCGCGTCGAGCAGCTCGTTCGCGAGTCGCTCGCTCATCTGCTTCTCCCGCCGCTCGCGCGCGAACCGCACGATCCAGCGGATGGCGAGCGTGCGCCCGCGGCGGGGCGGCACCTCGATCGGCACCTGGTAGGTGGCGCCACCCACCCGCCGTGACTTCACCTCGAGCGCGGGGGTGACGTTGCGCACCGCCTCCTCCATCACCGCGACCGGGTCGCGCCCGGTGCGGTCACGGATGCGCTCGAGCGCGCCATAGACGACGCCCTCGGCGGTGGACTTCTTCCCGTCCTTGAGGACGCGACTGACCACCTGGGTGACCAGGGTGCTTGTGTAGACCGGGTCCGGGTCGAGCGGACGACGGGCGACGACGGCTCTGCGCGGCACTACTTGGGCGTCTTCGCGCCGTACTTGGAGCGGGCCTTCCGCCGCTCGGCGACACCCGCGGCGTCGAGGGCCGCTCGAATCACCTTGTAGCGCACGCCCGGCAGGTCCTTCACCCGCCCGCCGCGGACCAGGACCACCGAGTGCTCCTGGAGGTTGTGCCCCTCCCCCGGGATGTAGGAGGTGATCTCCATCTGGTTGGTGAGCCGCACGCGCGCCACCTTCCGAAGGGCCGAGTTCGGCTTCTTCGGCGTGGTGGTGTAGACGCGCGTGCAGACGCCGCGCTTCTGCGGCGCGCCGCGCAGCGCGGGCGTGGACACCTTGGTGAACTTCGGCTTGCGGCCCTTGCGGACCAGCTGGTTGATCGTCGGCACTTTCGCCTTTGTCCGGTCACGACGGAGCCGCCCTCTCGGGCGGCGCCCGGGAACGGTAGCACGCACGAGCGGGCCCCAGAAGGGCCGGCCCGGCCGGGGCCGGGTCAGGTGCGCGGCGTGACGCTCTCCAGCGTGAGGTCGGCGTGGGTGTCGAGCGTGACGACGCCCCGGATGTGCATCTCGATGGTCCAGCGCAGGGGCAGCGCGAGGGCCGGCGACCACCAGCGGGTGTCGGTGCGCGTGCCCGGGTGGGCGCCGCCGGTGTCGCCCACCGTGCTCACCACCACGCAGGGGATCCGGCGCCCCTCGATCTCGACGGACTCCCGCCGCAGCACCCGGCTGCGAAACGACACCGGGAGCTCGCCGGCGGCGTAGCGGCCCGACCAGGCCCGACCCACCCGCAGGTCGCGGGGCAGGTGGATCGGCGCCGGGCGCAGGTCGCGCCGATCGTCGCGGCCGACGCCGAGGAACTCGACCTTCGTCCGCCGCGAGACGGCCCGCGACCCCCCGTCCGCGCCCACCCGCACCCGCAGCCCCTCGATGTGCTCCTGGCTGATGTCGAGCTCCTCCGCGTAGCCGCCCGGAGCCCGCGTCACGACGTAGCGCGCGTGGCCGGGCAGGTCCCGGGAGATGGACACCGGGCCGGCACCGCCCTTCTCCGATCCGCTCTGGCGGTAGGTGTAGACGCCGGGCCGGGGGATCCCCGGAGCCTCGGAGCCGCCCGCCGCGCCACCGCCCCGCCGGAACGCCGCCACCGCCGCCTCCTCGCTGACCGGCGTGCTCGACCGCGCCTGGTACCACGCCCAGATCCCGACGCCCGCGAGGACGAGGACGAGGAGCGCGGCGCCCGCGAGCAGGGGCCGGGCGGTGAGGCGGCGGAGCATGGTGGGCAGGGTAGAGCCCGGCGACCGGGGGCCGCTGCGGGAGCGTGGCCGGAACCCCTTTCTACAACGGTGATTTCACGCTGCTCTGGACCCCGTTGGTACCGTCATCGGCATGGTGCATCGCCGCCAGCGCGGTCGTCGTGAGGCCCTCGCCTGCTGCCCGGCGTGCGCCGCGTCGGTTGCGCGCCGATCGGGCCGGCGAGGGGGGCGACCGCCGTGGGCATGGGTGACCCTGCTGGGCGTGGTGGCCGCGCTGGTGCCGCTGGCGGCGATGGAGGACGGGCCGGCGGGCGCCACCTCGGCCCAGGCGGCGTCCTCGCCCGCTCCGGCCCCCGCGCAGGCGCCGGCCCCCCGCCGGACACCCGCTCCCCCGCCGCCCGCGCCGGCGGAGCGCCGCGACGTGCGGCCGCGGGTCGAGTGGCGCGAGAGCATCGCCCACGGCACGGCGAACGCCGGCAGCCTCGAGGGCGGCGTCCGGCTCCCGACCGAGGGCCCGGGCTACTACACCTACAACCCCGCCACCCAGGCGCCCCCCGGCGGAGAGGGACGAACCTGGGGGACGGCCGCGCTCGTGCATCAGATGATCGATCTCGGCGGGTGGTGGGCCCGCACCCACCCCAGGCAGCCACGCCTCGGCGTGGGCGACCTGGCCCAGGAGCACGGCGGGCCCTTCACCGGGCCGGTCGTGGGACACGCCTCCCACGAGAACGGCCTCGACGTCGACATCCGGCTCGTCCGTGCCGACGGCCGGGAGGCGGCCACCGACCCGGGCAGCTACGACCGCGCCCTCACCCAGTCCGTGGTCGACCGGCTGATCGCCCAGGGCGCCAGCCTGGTGCTGAAGGGCCCGAGCCTCGACCTGACCGGGCCGAGCGGGGTCGTGATGGAGTGGCCGGGCCACGACGACCACCTGCACGTGCGGTTCCCGGACCCGGACGGTGCGGGTAACTGATGCGACAGCGTACGCCGGGCCCGAAAAACGTGGGCCCGGCGGGACGCCATACACGGCCTGGCCGGCCGCGTATGCGGACGTCGGGCACCGCCTTCGGCGGGGCGGGCCCGCCGAAAATGCGACCGCCAATCAAACCCCTCAGGGGCGTTCGACGGTCTCCCTCGTGCGGTCAGCGTCGTCGTCGGGCACCGCCTTCGGCTGGGCGGGCCCGCCGAAAGGGCGACAAGCAGCGCTGCCCGATGTGACGCGCGGTTGACCGCCCCGAGAGAGGGCGGTCAACCGCTCCGTCTCCCCTACTCCTCGCCCTCCAGCTCGGGGCCGAACGAGTAGGTCCCTCCGTCGCCGTCGCCCAGGCCGATCAGGCTGTCGTCGTCGGAGTCGGAGAACGGCTCGTCGAGGTCGAACTCCAGCAGCGCGGGCGCGCGGCGCACGGCCTCGATCTCGAGCTGCCGGTAGCGCTTCAGCCCGGTGGCGGCCGGGATCAGCTTGCCGATGATCACGTTCTCCTTCAGGCCGCGCAGGCGATCGACCTTGCCCTCCAGCGCCGCGTCGGTGAGCACCTTCGTGGTCTCCTGGAAGGAGGCCGCCGAGAGGAACGACTCGGTCGCCAGCGAGGCCTTGGTGATGCCGAGGATGAGCGGCTCGAAGTTCGCCTGCACGCCCTCCTCCGCGCGAGTGATCTCGCTGTCGTCGCCGGTGAACTCCCCGCTCTCGCGCTTCTCGAGCAGCTGCTCGCGGATGCGCTCGGCGGCCCGGGTGTTCTCCCGGTAGAGCACCGGCTTGTCGACCAGCTGGCCGTGGAGGAAGTGCGTGCCGCCCGGATCCTCCACGCGCACCTTGCGCAGCATCTGGCGCACGATCAGCTCGATGTGCTTGTCGTTGATGTCCACGCCCTGCGAGCGGTACACGTTCTGCACCTCGCTGACGAGGTAGAGCTCGGTCTTGGTCGACCGGTCGCGGGTGCCGTCCTGCGCGTAGAAGCGCTCGCCGGCGACCACGTCCATCTTCGCCTTGATGATCGGCGCGGGCCGGTCGTCCGGGAGGCGGAGGTAGCGGGACGACAGCCCGGCCTCGGTGTCGACGTCGACCCGCAGCCAGCCCTTCCCCTCGTCCTTGACCCTCTTGATGGTCCCGGTGACCCCGATCGCCACGCCCGGCTTGGAGCCGAGGATGTCGGTGGGGAACGCCGAGCCCGTGGTGAGCAGCTCGCCGGCCTCCACCCACTGGCCGTTGTCCACCCGGATCTGGGTGCGGCGCAGCACCGGGAAGGGGTGCTCGCGCACCGGCGCCCGGGTGGCCCCGGTGCCGGCGTCGTCCTGCTCCACGTACTCGGGCTCCACGACGGTCAGCGTCGCGGATCCCGGACGGGTCTCGTCGTCCTCGATCTGCACCCAGCCGTCGACCGGGGCGACGTACGACAGGGCCTTCGGCTTGCGCGCCTCGAACAGCTCCACGACGCGCGGCAGGCCGTGCGTGATGTCGGCGCCGGCGACGCCGCCCGTGTGGAAGGTGCGCATGGTGAGCTGCGTGCCGGGCTCGCCGATCGACTGGGCGGCGATGATGCCCACCGCGTCGCCGGGCTCGGTGAGCTTGCCGGAGGCCGGGTTGCGCCCGTAGCAGCGTGCGCAGATGCCCACGTCGCTGCGGCACTTCACGGGCGAGCGCACCGAGACGATGACGTCCAGCGGCTTGCCGTCCTCGCGCAGCTCGGCGTCCAGCCGCTTGCCGTCGGCGGTCGAGACCAGGTGGCCACGCCGGGAGGCGAGAATCGCCTCCTCGTCGTCGCCGTCCACCTCGGGACGCAGGTCGAGCACGACCTCGCCCGTCAGCCGGTCGACGACCGGGCCCAGCAGCACCCGGCCGGGGAGGCTCGGGTTGAGCGCGTTGTCGTCGCGGAAGACCGGGACCTCGATGCCCGTGGTGGCGCCGCAGTCCAGCTCGCGGACGATGACGTCCTGCGACACGTCCACCAGCCGCCGGGTGAGGTAGCCCGAGTCGGCGGTCTTCAGGGCGGTGTCGGCGAGACCCTTGCGCGCCCCGTGCGTGGAGATGAAGTACTCCAGCACCGACAGGCCCTCCATGAAGTTGCTCTTGATCGGCCGCTCGATGGTCTCGCCCTTGGGGTTGTTCATGCAGCCGCGCATCCCCGCGAGCTGGCGGATCTGCTTGAACGATCCGCGCGCGCCGCTGTTGGCCATCATGAAGATCGGGTTGAGCCGGAAGAGGTGCCTCTCCATCGCCTCGGCGACCTCGTCGGTGGCCTGCTCCCAGAGCTTGATGACCTCCTCGTGGCGCTCCTCGGGGCTCATCTCGCCCAGCCCGAAGAAGCCCTCGACCTCCTCGACCTTGTCGTCGTACTTGGCGATGATCGCGTCCTTGTCGGGCGGGACGACGATGTCGTTCTTCGAGATCGTGAGGCCCGAGGCGCTGGCGTAGCGGAAGCCCAGCGACTTGAAGGCGTCGAGCACCATCGACACGGCCGTCGGGCCGTACAGGTTGACCAGGTCCTCGATGAAGTCGCTGCAGAGGCGCTTGGTGAGGGTCTCGTGGCGCTCCGGGAAGGGGCGCTCGGCGAGCTCCTCCTCGCCCACGACGTCGGCGAGCGCCTTGCGGACCTCGTGGTTGAAGACCACGCGGCCGGCGGTGGTGATGCGGCGCGAGCCGTCCTCACCCAGGCGCAGGTCGATGACCTCCTGCAGGTCGACCGCGTTCTGGTCGAGGGCCGTGAGGACGTTCTCGGTGTCCCGGAACGCCCTCGGCGCGGACGTGAGCTTCGCCGCCTCGAAGGGCTTGGTGCTCCACTCGCCGCCCTGCACGCGCGCCTCGTGGCCCTTGGGGATCTCCCACTTACGGGACTCGGGGTTCCACAGCTCGGCCAGCTCCATGGCCTTGCCCTCGGTGTCCACGCCCTTCTTGCGGACGCTCAGCATCTGCGCGTAGGTGAGGTAGTAGAGGCCGAGGACCATGTCCTGGCTGGGCACGGCGATGGGGCGCCCGTGGGCGGGCGACAGGATGTTGTTCGCCGAGAGCATCAGGATGCGCGCCTCGGACTGGGCCTCCACCGACAGCGGCAGGTGGACGGCCATCTGGTCCCCGTCGAAGTCGGCGTTGAACGCCGTGCAGACGAGCGGGTGGATCTGGATGGCCTTGCCCTCCACGAGCACCGGCTCGAAGGCCTGGATGCCCAGGCGGTGCAGGGTCGGCGCGCGGTTCAGCAGCACCGGGTGCTCCCCGATGACCTCCTCGAGCACGTCCCACACCTCGGGGACCATGGCGTCCACGAGCTTCTTGGCCGCCTTGATGTTCTGGACCTGCTTGCGCTCCACCAGCCGGCTCATGATGAACGGCTTGAAGAGCTCCAGCGCCATGAGCTTGGGGAGCCCGCACTGGTGCAGCTTCAGCTCCGGGCCGGCCACGATGACCGAGCGCCCCGAGTAGTCGACGCGCTTGCCGAGCAGGTTCTGCCGGAAGCGGCCCTGCTTGCCCTTCAGCATGTCCGAGAGGGACTTGAGCGGGCGGTTGCCGGGGCCCGTCACCGCGCGGCCCCGGCGGCCGTTGTCGAACAGGGCGTCGACGGCCTCCTGCAGCATCCGCTTCTCGTTGTTCACGATGATCTCGGGCGCGCCGAGGTCGAGCAGGCGCTTCAGCCGGTTGTTCCGGTTGATGACGCGGCGGTAGAGGTCGTTGAGGTCGCTGGTGGCGAAGCGGCCGCCGTCGAGCTGGACCATGGGCCGCAGCTCCGGCGGGATCACGGGGATCGCCTCCAGGATCATCCACTCGGGACGGTTGGTGCTGCGGCGGAACGCGGAGACGACCTTCAGGCGCTTCAGGGCGCGCGCCTGGCGCTGGCCCTTGCTCGTCTGGATGGTCTCGCGCAGGAACTCGGCCTCGGCGTCGAGGTCGATCTTCTCCAGCAGCTCCTTGATGGCCGCGGCGCCCATGCCGCCCTGGAAGAGCTCCGCGAAGCCGTGCGGCGACCCGAAGCGCTCCTTCATCTCGCGGAAGAGCTGCTCGTCGGGCTCGATCTGGCGCGGCTTCAGGTCCTTGAACGTGAGCCAGGCGCGCGTGAGCCGGTCGATCGACTCCTCGGTGTAGCGCTCGATGTCCTTGAGCGCGATGTCCGTCTCCTTGCGGAGGTCGGTCTCGGCCTGCTTGCGGTCGGCGTCGGTCAGCTCACGGCGCGCCTCGGGGTCCTCCGAGGTGCGGTCGCGCTTCAGGTCGTCGATCCAGTACTCGTCCTCGTCGGTCAGGCCCGGCGCGGCGTCCTCGCGCAGCCAGGTCACCCGCCGCTCGAGGCGCTCGTTCAGCTCGAGGAGGCGCTCCTCCTTGTCCTGCCCGTACTGCTCGATCGTGGCGTTGACCTCGTCCTGAAGGCGGTCGAGCTCACCGACGCGCGCGTCCTGGTCCACCTCGGTCACGATCGACGCGGCGAAGTACAGGACCTTCTCCAGCTCCTTGGGGGCGATGTCCAGCATGTAGCCGATGCGGCTCGGAACGCCCTTGAAGAACCAGATGTGGCTGACCGGCGCGGCCAGGTCGATGTGGCCCATCCGCTCGCGGCGCACCTTCGCGCGCGTCACCTCGACGCCGCAGCGCTCGCAGATGATCCCCTTGTAGCGGACGCGCTTGTACTTGCCGCAGTAGCACTCCCAGTCCTTGGTCGGACCGAAGATCTTCTCGCAGAAGAGCCCGTCCTTCTCCGGCTTCAGCGTCCGGTAGTTGATGGTCTCGGGCTTGGTCACCTCGCCCGAGCTCCACTGCCGGATCTGCTTGGAGGAGGCCAGACCGATGGTGATGGAGTCGAAATTGTTGATGTCGATCACGTCCACGCGCCTTTCTCGATTGCCGCTGCCGCACGCGTGCGCGCCGGCCGGCGTGACTCCGCCTGTCCATCGCGGCGGTCCGGCCCGTGCGCTCCGAGGAGCGTCACGCGCCGGATCCGCCGGGCCCCGCTAACCGTTGGTCCCGTCGGAGTCGGCCGCCTCGCCCGAGGAGGCCACGACCTCCGCCTCCTCCGGCTCGCCGCCGTCTCCGCCGGCCTCCTGGCCGTCGTCCTCCGGCTCCACGACCGCGAGGCCGCCCGAGAGATCGATCCCGAGCTCCTCCGCGGCCCGCAGCAGATCGTCGTCCTCATCGCGGGCCGAGAACTGCGGGCCCGCCTCGCCCTCCACCTTCACGTCCAGGCCCAGGCTCTGCATCTCCTTCAGCAGCACCTTGAAGCTCTCGGGAATCGAGGGCTCCTGGATGTTCTCGCCCTTCACGATCGCCTCGTAGGCCTTCACGCGGCCGACCGTGTCGTCGCTCTTGATGGTCAGCATCTCCTGCAGGGTGTACGCCGCTCCGTAAGCCTCGAGCGCCCACACCTCCATCTCGCCGAAGCGCTGGCCGCCGAACTGCGCCTTGCCGCCCAGCGGCTGCTGGGTGACGAGCGAGTAGGGGCCCGTGGAACGGGCGTGGATCTTGTCGTCCACCAGGTGGAGCAGCTTCAGCATGTACATGTAGCCCACGGTCACCTTGCCCGCGTAGGGCTCGCCGGTGCGGCCGTTGTAGAGCTTCATGCGGCCAGAGCACCGCCGGCCGGGACGGTCGCTGGCGTCGATCGAGAGCTGGATCGGGCTGTCGGGGTGGCTGGCCTGCCAGTCCATCAGCACCCGGTCGACGTCCTCCGGCGTGGCGCCGTCGAACACCGGGGTGGCCACGAGCGTGCGCTCGGGAGCCTTGCCGTTGAGCCCCTTCTCGTAGGCGCCGTCCACCCATCCGTGATGGGCGGCCCAGCCGAGGTGGGTCTCCAGGATCTGGCCGATGTTCATCCGCGAGGGCACGCCCAGCGGGTTGAGGATCATGTCGATCGGCGTGCCGTCCTCCATGAACGGCATGTCCTCCTCCGGCACGATCTTCGAGATGACGCCCTTGTTGCCGTGGCGGCCGGCCAGCTTGTCGCCCTCGGCGATCTTCCGGCGCTTGGCGACGTACACGCGCACCAGCTCGTTCACCCCCGGCGGCAGGTCGTCCCCGCCGTCGCGGCTGAACTTCTTGACGTCGATGACCTTGCCGCCCTCGCCGTGCGGCACCTTCAGGGAGGTGTCGCGCACCTCGCCGGCCTTCTCCTTGAAGATGGCGCGGATCAGCTTCTCCTCGGCCGTGAGCTCGGTCTCGCCCTTCGGCGTGACCTTCCCGACCAGGAGGTCGCCGGAGGTGACCTCGGCCCCGATCCTCACGATGCCCTGCTCGTCGAGGTCCTTGAGGGACTCCTCGGAGCGGTTGGGGATGTCGCGGGTGATCTCCTCGGCGCCGAGCTTGGTGGTGCGGGCGTCGATCTCGTAGGCCTCGATGTGGATCGAGGACAGCCCGTCGTCCTTGACCAGGCGCTCCGAGATGATGATGGCGTCCTCGAAGTTGTAGCCCTCCCAGCTCATGAAGGCGACGAGGACGTTGCTGCCCAGCGCCAGCTCGCCGTTGTCGGTCGAGCTGCCGTCGGCCAGCACCTCTCCGTGCTCCACGGCCTGGCCCTTGCTGACGATCGGCTTCTGGTGGATGAGGGTGCCCTGGTTGGAGCGGATGAACTTGTGCATCTCGTAGTGCTCGAGCTCGCCCTGGGGGTCCTCGACGATGATGTGGTCGGCGTCCACCGCGGCGACCGTGCCGTCGGTGCGGCTGACGACGACGTCGCCCGCGTCCACGGCGGCGCGGTGCTCGATGCCGGTGCCCACGAGGGGGGCCTCGGTGATCATGAGCGGCACGGCCTGGCGCTGCATGTTGGCGCCCATGAGCGCGCGGTTCGCGTCGTCGTGCTCGAGGAACGGGATGAGCGCGGTCGCCACGGAGACGATCTGCTGCGGCGACACGTCCATGTACTCGACGTCGGACGGGTCGGCCAGGATCGGCTCGCCGCCCTTGCGGCACAGCACCTGGCCCACCAGCTTGCCCTTGGAATCGATCTCCGCGTTGGCCTGCGCGATGACCTTGTGCTCCTCCTGGGTGGCGTCCAGGCGCTCGACGTCCCCGGTGACCTTGCCCTTCTGCACGCGGCGGTAGGGGGTCTGGATGAAGCCGAACTCGTTCACCGTGGCGTAGCTGCCCAGCGAGCCGATGAGGCCGATGTTCGGGCCTTCCGGCGTCTCGATGGGACACATGCGCCCGTAGTGGGTGGCGTGGACGTCACGCACCTCGATGGGCGCGCGCTCGCGGGTGAGCCCGCCCGCGCCCAGCGCCGAGAGGCGCCGGCGGTGGGTGAGGCCGTCCAGCGAGTTCGTCTGTTGCATGAACTGGGACAGCTGCGACGAGCCGAAGAACTCCTTCAGCGCCGCGACCACCGGGCGGATGTTGATGATCGTCTGCGGTGTGATCGTGTCGACGTCCTCGGTGCTCATGCGCTCGCGGACGACGCGCTCCATCCGGTAGAGGCCGATGCGGAAGGCCTCCTGGATCAGCTCGCCGACCGTGCGCAGGCGCCGGTTGCCGAAGTGCTCGTACTCGTCCAGCTCCCCCGCGATCTCGTCGCGCGGCATCGTGGCCGCGTCGGCCGCGAAGTCCTTGGACTCCTCGGGCAGGCCGATGCTGATCGGCAGCGCCACCAGGCGGCGGATCAGCTCCACCAGGTCGTCGGTCATGTTCGAGAGACGGCCGGTGAAGCGCGGGCTGGTGAGCGTGCGCACGCTGGAGCCCACCTGCAGGCCGAGGCGCGCGTCGAGCTTGTAGCGGCCGACCTTCGTGAGGTCGTAGCGCTTGGGATCGAAGAACAGCGAGCGCACCAGCGAGCGCGAGTTGTCCACCGTGGGCGGCTCGCCGGGGCGCTGCTTCTTGAAGACCTCGATGAGCGCGTGCTGCATGACGTCGCCCGATCGGGCGTCGAGCTTCTTCTCGAGCTTCTCGATCTCGGCCTCGACGTCGGCACGGGCGTCGGCGGACGCGTCGTCCACGCTCTGGGCCAGCTTGTGGATCTCGCCCACGATCGCCGCGATCTCGTCGAGGCTCTTCCGGTTGCCCGACTGCGGCTCGCCCTCGGTGGCGTCCTTGTCGAGGGTCGCCTGGATGAAGGGGTTGACCCTGTCGGGGTCCGTCGGGTGGCGGAAGAGGTTGGCGACGTCGTCGCGCGTGTAGCCCAGGGCGAACAGCAGCGTCGTCACCGGCAGCTTGCGCTTGCGGTCGATGCGGACGTGCACGAGGCCCTTCTTGTCGATCTCCAGCTCCACCCACGAGCCGCGCGACGGCATCAGGTTCGCGATGAAGACCTGCTTCTCGCGGTCCTTGGGCTCCATCACGTAGGCGCCCGGGGACCGGACGAGCTGGGTCACGACGACCCGCTCGGTGCCGTTGATGATGTAGGTGCCCCAGTCGGTCATCAGGGGCAGGTCGCCCATGAAGACCTTCTGCTCGCGGATCTCACCGGTCTCCCGGTTGACGAAGGCGACCTCCATCGTCAGGGGAGCCGCGTAGGTGAGGTCCTTCTCGCGACAGTCCTTGATCGACTCGTTCGGCTGGATGTGGTCGAACGGCATGCCGGGCTCCCAGCCACCCAGCGTGTAGCGGCCGAATTGCACGGCGAGGGTCCCCGTGAAGTCCTCGATCGGGGAGATGTCATCGATGGTCTCGCGCAGGCCTTCGTTGAGGAACCACTCGAACGAGGAGCGCTGGATGTCGATGAGGTTTGGGACCTCGAGAATCTTCTCGAGGCGCGAGAACGTGCGGCGTGCGAGAGCAGCGGAGGGGGTGCTCAAGTCGCGAGGCCTCCTGACGAGAGCGAGCGAGGGACGGCTGTACGCAAGGCGGTCGGCTCGCCAGGCGTAACGACGGACAATAGCACGATTGGGCAGGTCTCAGCGGCGGCGCTGCTCACGAATTCGTGAGAGACCGACATGGGCCGCGATGGGCGCGCCGTCGCCGTCAATCAGACCCGGGGACCAAGACGTCGAATCGTAGCACCTGCCTCGGCGCCCCTGATTTCGCGCGCTCCGACCCGTTGGGCATACTGGCCCGATGGGCAGCACCCTTCCCTCGTACGCGGCCGGCGCGCCGGACTCCGGGATGGATCTGCGGCTGCGCGGCCTGCTCGAGACGACGCACCGGCAGTGGACCTCGCCCGAGGAGCGCCGGCGCATGCGCGCCTTCGGCTTCCGGCCGGCCGTGGAGCCGGAGGTCCTGAAGCGCGAGTGGCACGGCCTGGCGGTGCGCGTCTCCACCGCGGGGATCCGCGCCGCGCAGCCGGGGGCGGGCGAGCTGGCCTGGGTGGCGCCGGAGGGGATCCTGCTCCTCGACGGCAAGCCCTACGCCGGCGGACCGGAGGGGCTGCCCCTCGTCGAGAGCCTCCTCGCCCTCATCGCCGCCTACGAGCGCTGGGTCGAGGCGCGCGAAGGGAGGGAGGAGCGCATCGAGCGGGGGCGGTCGACGTTCCCCGACCGCCGCCCCGTGAACGCCCTCGCCGAGACGCGGCGGCTCCAGCGGCTCCTCCACGCGCCGTCCACCCGCGGCAGGTAGGCCGCCGCGCCGCCCACCGGGGCGACCGTGACTAGAACTTCCCGGGGACGCCTCCGCCCTTGATCATCTCGAGGTCCTCCAGCCAGCCCTGAACCCGGGCGTAGTCCTTGTCGTCGGCGTCGAGGGTGCCGAGGACCGCGGTCACCTCATCCGTCACGGCGTCGACGTTGTGCTTGTTGGCGGTCGACACCTTCTCGCGCAGCGCGCTCTTCGCAGCCTGCTCCAGCGGCATCGCAGTCCCTCCCGGGATCGAGATGGATACCCGCCGGGGCGACTCGACGGCCCGGCGCGAGGCGATTGTGCGCGATCGGGCAGCCGCATGTCCAGAGTTGCGTCAGCGTACGCCGGGCCCGAAAAACGTGGGCCCGGCGGGACGCCATATGCG
>JAXIPH010000164.1:0-5346 GCA_045403035.1 Thermoleophilia bacterium
CGTCGCCCTGTCCGCGCGAGCGGATAGACGTTGCCCACGCCCGCCACGACCCGCTGGTCCACGAGCGCCTCGCCGACCTGGCGGGTGGGCTCCAGGCGGGCCAGCGCGCGGGCGGTGGCGAAGGCCGCTGGCACGCCCGCCCCGAGCAGGTCGGGCCCGGCGCCGAGCAGGTCGCGGGGCAGGGGCTCGCCGGGCTCCAGGAGCCGCACGCGCGGGCAGCGATAGCGTTGCGGTGGCTCACCTGTCCCTCCGGCATGAGGCGCACGATAACCTCCGTCCGGTGAGCGCCCGAGGGCCGCGACGATGAGCGACACCCCCGCCCCGGCCACGCCCGAGACGCCCCGGCGGACGCCCTGGCGCCGCAACCTGATCCTGCTCGCCGTCGCGCTCGTGGTGATCGTGCTCGCGTACTTCATCGGGGGCGCGGTCCTGCCCCGCTGGTGGTCCCACCGCATCGGCGACCAGGTGGACGGCAGCCTGGCGGCCGGGATCGGCCTGGGCCTGTTCTATGGGTTCGTCTTCACGTTCCTGCCGCTCATGGTGCTCTGGCTGGTCGTTCGGCGGACGCGGTCGTGGCGGTTCCGCGCCTGGGTCGCCGCGGCGGCGCTGCTGCTCGCCATCCCGAACCTGCTCACCCTGGGCATCGTCGTGGGGAACGGCGGCGCGGCCCACGCGGGGGAGCGCACGCTCGACGTCGAGGCCCCGAACTTCCGAGCGAGCACCCTCGCGGGCGCCATCTTCGCCGTGCTGGCGTTCGCCGCGCTGCGCTACCTGCTGGCCTCGAGGCGGCGCAGCCGCGCGCGGGAGAAGAGCCTGCGCGACGAGCTGAAGGCCCGCGACGAGTCCTCCTGACAGCGGCGGCCCGCTGACGGGCGGGGGGGCGGATAGCGTCTCGCCCATGTGGCGGATCTGCTTCGTGTGCCTCGGCAACATCTGCCGCTCGCCGACAGCGGAGGCGGTCATGCGTGCGCGGGTTGCCGCGGCCGGGCTCAGCGACGAGGTCGCGGTGGAGAGCGCCGGGACCGGGGCCTGGCACCTCGGCGAGCCCTCCGACCGGCGGGCGATCGGCGAGGCGCGCCGGCGGGGGATCGCCATGGACGGCCGCGCGCAGCAGTTCACCGCGGCCGACTTCCCCCGCTTCGACCTCGTCCTGGCGATGGACCGCCAGAACGCCGCCGACCTGCGCGGCATCGCCCCCA
This sequence comes from Thermoleophilia bacterium, assembly GCA_045403035.1. GTDB lineage: Bacteria > Actinomycetota > Thermoleophilia > Miltoncostaeales > Miltoncostaeaceae > CAVXDY01. Next base: position 1,200 of record JAXIPH010000164.1, read on the forward strand.
CCCGCGAGGACGCGGCCAAGGTCCGCCTGCTGCGCGAGTTCGACCCGTCCTTCGGCCGCGACGACCTCGACGTGCCCGACCCGTACTTCGGCGGCGCGGACGGCTTCGAGGACGTCTTCGACATGGTCGAGCGCGCCTGCGTGGGCCTGCTCCAGCACCTGGGCGCGGAGCACCGGGAGCCGGGATGACCACCGCGCTGGTGGCCGCGGTCGAGGCCGCCACCGGCACCCCCGCGCGGACGGCCGAGACGGTGGCCGGGGGCGACGTCAACCGCGCGCTCCGCGTCGACTTGGCTGACGGGCGGCGGCTGTTCGTAAAGTACCGCCGGGACGCGCCCGCGGGCATGTACCGCGCCGAGGCCGACGGGTTGCGCTGGCTGGCAGAGGCCGGCGCCCTGCGCACGCCCGAGGTGGTCGCGGTGGGCGACGCCGGCCCCCCGCGCTTCCTCGCCCTCGAGTGGATCGACCGCGGGCGCGCGGGCGGCGGACACGACGAGGCCCTGGGCCGGGGGCTCGCGGCGCTCCACGGCGCGGGCGCCCGGTCATTCGGCCTCGCCGCGGACAACTTCATCGGCAGTCTGCCCCAGCCGAACGCGCCCCTCGAGAGCTGGCCGGACTTCTACGGTGCGCGCCGCATCGAGCCGCTCGCCCGCCGGGCGGTGGACGCCGGCGCGCTTCCCCGTCGCGTCATGGCGCGGGTCGAGCGGCTGAGGGCGCGGCTCCCCGACCTCTGCGGCCCCCGCGAGGATCCGGCCCGCCTGCACGGCGACCTCTGGGGCGGCAACGCGCTCGCCGACGCGAGTGGCGGCCCCGTCCTCGTCGATCCCGCCGTGTACGGGGGCCACCGCGAGATCGACCTGGCGATGATGCGCCTGTTCGGCGGCTTCTCGGCCGCCGTCTTCGCGGCCTATTCGGAGGCGCACCCCCTCGCCGCGGGGCACGAGGACCGGGTCGAGCTGTACCAGCTCTACCCCGTGCTGGTGCACGTCTGCCTGTTCGGCGGCGGGTACGCCCGCTCGGCCGAGCGGATCCTGGAGGCTTACGCGGGCTGAGGGCCGGAGGCCGCTCCCAGCCAGGAGGCGGCCGCCACCAGGTCCTCCCTGGTCAGGGGGTGCCCGCCCGGCGCCCAGCGCTCGGTCACGTCGGCTCCGTGCGCCCGCAGGGCCGTGAGCAGCCGCTCGGCCGTCGCCGGAGGGATCAGGGTGTCCTCCCGCCCGGCGGCCACCAGGACGCGCACGCCGGAGAGGTCGAGCCCCTCGGGCGCCGGCGCGGGCAACAGGCCGCGCAGGACCGCCGCTCCGGACAGGACGCCGGGGTGATGCAGCAGCAGGCTCGTGGCCATGTTCGCGCCGTTCGAGTAGCCCACGGCCACCACGGGCCGCTCCGCGAGATCCCGGGCCGCCAGCGTCTCGCCCACGAAGTCCGCGAGCTCCCGGGTGCGCTCGCGGAGGTCCGGGAACCGGAAGGGGTCGGAGGGCTCGCGCGTGAAGAAGCGCGCCATCCCGCCCTCGCGCACGCGGCCGCGCGGGGCGAGCAGCGGGGCGCGCGGCGCCAGCTGGCGCCCGAGCGCGATCATCTCGCGCTCGTCACCCCCGGTGCCGTGCAGCATCAGCAGCACCGGCCCCTCGCCGCCCGGCGCGTACTCGCATCGCCAGGCGGGCGGCGAGGGCTCTGCGGCGCTCATGCGGGCGTCCGCGCCCATCCGGCCCGCGGGTCGGGGAGGGGCGTCAGCCGGGCCTCCACCTCCTCCCGGCGCGGCTCGAGCCAGCTCGGCAGGATGATCCGGGTCCCCAGCTCGTCCACGGGCAGGTCGCGCGTGAAGCCCGGTCCGTCGTCGGCGATCTCGTAGAGGACGCCGCTCGGCTCGCGGAAGTAGATCGAGTGGAAGTAGTAGCGGTCGATGACCTGCGTGGCGCGCACGCCGGCCTCGATCAGCCGGTCGTGCCAGGCCGGGTGCTCCGCGACCGTGGTGCCCCACGCGACGTGATGCACGGTGCCGGCGCCCTGCAGGGGCCGCTCGTCCGGCGGGGGATCGAGCGCGATCGTGCCGCCGCGGCGCTCGCCCCGGAGCTCGAAGACGCCGTCGGCCGCCTCGCGCGCGCCCAGCACGTCGCGCAGCAGGCCGGCGCTGCCGTCGGCCGCCCCGGCATAGGCCCGCACGCCCACGAAGCCGCCCAGAGCGAACCGCGCCGGCACCTCGGGGTGCTCGGCCACGAGGGCCGGGTTGGCGTCGCTCACCACCAGCTCGTGGCCCAGGCCCTCGGGATCCTCGAACCGCAGGGCGCTGACCGCGCGCTCGGTCGCCACGCCCTCCTCGGCCAGCCGGCGCTCCCAGAAGTCGAGCGCCTCGGTCGACGCGACCCGCGACACGATGCGGTGCACCATCCCCGAGCCCGCGCGTCCCCGCGGCGCCCCGGGGTACTCGAAGAAGGTCAGCTCCGCGCCGGGCGACCCCTTCTCGTCGGCGTAGAACAGGTGGTACACGTCCGGGTCGTCCTGGTTCACCGTCTTCGCCACCAGCCGCAGGCCCATGACGCGCGTGTAGAAGTCGACGTTCCCCGGCGCGTTGCCGGTGATCGCGCTGATGTGGTGGATGCCCTCGAGTCGCATGACCCTCCCGCTCCCTCTATTTGCTTGCGTGCTCAACTATAAGCCCGGTTGCTTGCGCAGTCAACGACACCGAGGGCGGCAGGCGCACGCGGTAGGCCAGGATCTCGTCGCCGTGCTCGTCGAGCCACCGACCCTCGTCGCGCCAGCCGGGACGGACGCGGTCGAGCATCCCCCAGAAGTCACCGGAATGGCTCGGCACCCGCAGGTGGCAGAGCTCGTGGACGACGATGTGGTCGCGCACCTCCTCGGGCACCATCACGAGGCGCCATGAGAACGACAGGTGCCCCGCGGGGCTGCAGGAGCCCCAGCGGGTGCGCTGGTCCCTCACCGAGAGCGAGCGGTACGAGACGCCGATGCGCGCCGCCTCGCGCTGCGCGCTGCCGGCGAGGCGGCTCCGGGCCTCGCGGCGCAGCAGCCGCTCGACGGCCGCGGGCGCCCGGTCGGCCCCGCCCGTGACCCGGATCGCCTCGCCGGCCAGCCGCGCGACGGAGGGACCTCCGCGGGCGTGCTCGATCGGAAGGGGCCGGCCGTCGATCCAGGCGCATCCCTCGCGGTCCAGGCCCAGGGCGGGCGTCCGCGCCCGGCGCTCGTCGATCGCATCGAGCCGGCGCTCGAGCCAGCCGGCGTGCCGGCGGAGCATGCCGGTCACGACGGAGGCGGGGGTCCCGACCGGGACGACGACCGTCGGCGGCTGCCGGGGCCCCACCGCGAGGGTCGCCCGCCGGGCCCGCCGCGAGACGCGGACGCCCACCTCGACCTGCCGGCCGGCGAGCTCCACGCGGTACACGGCCCCGGCCTGTACGGCGGCGCCTATGCGCGTAGCACCATCGCGCGCAGGTCGGCCCGGAATCCGGCCTCGGCGAGCGGGGCCTCGAGGGGCGAGCCGAAGACCGACTCGCCGTCCACGCGCTCCACCGCCGCCCGGCGGCGGCGGTCGGCCAGGATCCAGTCGGCGAGGGCCTGAAGGGCGGGGGCGAGCGAGGCCGGATCGGCATCCCCGAAGGTGAGGAGCCCGCGGCCGCCGCGCTCCAGGTAGAGCCTCGGCACGCCGTCCACCAGCGCGACCTGCGCGCCGAAGACGCGCGACGGCGAGCGGCCGCCCTCGCGCCGCGGCCACGGAACCGCCGCCCCATAGGGCTGGGCGGGATCGGCAGCCCCCAGCACGAGCACCCGCGGCTCCTCGCCGGGGGGCCCGTCGCGCAGGTCGCGCAGGCGCTCGACCGCGCCCGGCATCGCGAACTGCGCGCCGCCGAGGCCGGCGACGAAGTAGCCGCGGCGGCAGGCGCCGAGCGTCTCGAGCTCGGCGAGCGCGGTGTAGAGGGCGGCGAAGCCCCCGGGGACCCCCTCCGCGAGCGCCCCCGCCCGGGTGAGCACGCCGTGCCGCTCCACCAGGAGCTCCGCCAGCGCGCGGCGCCGCTCGCCCGGCGGGGGGCCGTCGCGACAGAGCGGCTCGGCCAGCGACCAGCGCCCCACGACGGCCGAGGGCGCGCCGCGCCCGGCGCCGCCCACGCGCCGCCGGCGCGCGCCGGCGGCGGGCC
>JAXIPH010000310.1:0-8708 GCA_045403035.1 Thermoleophilia bacterium
TCACCGGATGATCGAGCAGGCCCACGCGGTCGGCGTGCTGGATCGTGCTCATCCCCCAGCGCGTGCGCGACTCGGTGAGCTCCTCGCGCACCTCGGCCAGGTGGGTGTGCACGCTCCAGTCGTTGTCGCGGCACGCCGCGCCCGTCGCGGCGAAGAGGGCGGCGGTGATGCCGAGCACCGTCCCGATGCCCGCCCGGAAGCCGATGAGGGGCTCCCGCGAGCAGCGATCCGCCAGGGCCTCGTGCTCGGCGATGAAGGCGGATGCCTCGGGCGCGCCGGGGTAGACGTCCTCGGCGCCGAAGGACACCCCCCCGCGCAGGCCCATCTCGGCAAGGCCGTCGACCGCGCCGAGCGAGGCCAGCGAGCCGAGGTTGCGGTGGCACGACATGTCGTTGACCGTGGTGATGCCGGACATCAGCATCTCGGCGGCCTTCAGGCGCGCGCCCACGACGATGTCCTCCCGGGTCGTCACGTGGGCGCAGGGACCCACCACGCGCTCGAACCACTCCCACAGCAGGCAGTCCTCGCCCATGCCCGGGATGAGGCACTCCGTGAGGTGGGTGTGCGCGTTGACCAGGCCGGGCATCACGACGCCCTCGCCGTCGCCCACCACCTCGGCCTCGGGCCAGCGGGCGGCGAGCTGATCGTGGGGCGCCACCGCGATGATCGCGCCGTCCGCATCGATCGCCACGGAGCCGTTCCTCACCAGCTCCGCCGACGGCGCCATCGCGAGTACCCAGGCCCCCCGAACGAGGGTCCTCGCCGTGCTCACACCGCGTTCCCCTGCGAGCGGGGCTTGTGGTACCAGGGCAGCGCCAGCCGCTCGACGAGGCTGATGAGCGCGAACAGCCCGATGCCGATGACGGCCAGCACCGTGACCGCCGCGAAGACGGCGGCGGTGTCGGTCTGGTTGTTGAACACCAGGATCAGGTAGCCGAGGCCCTGTGAGGCGCCCACCCACTCGCCGAAGACCGCGCCGATGACGGCCAGGGCGGAGGCGATCTTCATGCCGGAGAAGATGAACGGCATCGCCGCCGGCAGCTGGGCTGAGAGGAAGATGCGCCAGCGCGGCGCGCGCAGCGTGCGCATCAGGTTGATCAGCTCGGGCTCGACCGCCTTCAGCCCGTCGATCGTGTTGACCACGATCGGGAAGAAGCTGACCAGGAGCACCACGAGGATCTTGGGGCGCAGGTCGAAGCCGAACCAGATCACGAAGACCGGCGCGATGGCGGGGATCGGCACGAGCTGTGACACCACCAGCCACGGATAGACCGCCCGCTCCACCATGCGCGAGGAGCGCAGGAGCACGCCCAGCCCGACGCCGACCACCAGGGCCAGCAGGAAGCCGATGACGATCTCCTGGACGGTCACCCACGTGTTGTCCAGCAGGAGCTGACTCTCGTCGTTGAGCGCCTGGCACACCTCGACCGGCGAGGGCAGGGCCGCGTCGCTGATGTCGAAGATCGTGACGTAGGCCTGCCACCCGGCCAGGAAGACCACCGAGAAGACCAGCGGCGGCAGGATCATCGCGGCCCAGCCGCGCAGGCCGCGCGGCTCGCGGCCGGCCGGCCGGCGAGCCCGCAGGCGCCCGCCGAGCGCGATCGCTCGCTCGCTCATTGCGCGATCCCGGCCTGTGCCAGCGCGGCGCGCTGCAGGGGCGCCAGCAGCTTGGCCTTCAGCCCCACGAAGCGCGCCGACTGGGCGATCTCCAGCGTGCGCGGACGCGGCAGGTCGATGTCGAGCGTCATGTCGATCCGACCCGGGCGCCCCGACATCACGTGCACGCGGTCGGAGAGGAGCACCGCCTCCTCCACGTCGTGGGTCACGAACAGGATCGTCTTGCGATCGGACTCCCACACCTCCAGGAGCCAGGCCTGCATCGCGCTGCGGGTGAGCGCGTCGAGGGCGCCGAAGGGCTCGTCGAGCAGCATCACGTCGCGGCCCGCGAGGAAGGTGCGAAGGAGGGCCGCGCGCTGGCGCATGCCGCCCGACAGGCTGGCGGGCCAACGGCGCTCGAAGCCGGCCAGCCCGAAGCGGGGCATGGCCTCGTGGGCTCGCCGCCGGGCCTCTCGGCGGCTCACGCCCGACATCTGAAGGCCCAGCGCGCAGTTGTCGAGCACGTTGCGCCAGGGCATGAGCAGGTCCTGCTGGGGCATGTAGCCCATCAGGCCGAGCAGCTGGTCCGGCTCGCGGCCGTCGATCAGGATCCGTCCCGACGACGGCTGCGCGAGCCCGGCCAGCAGGTTGAAGAGGGTCGACTTCCCGCATCCGCTGGGGCCGACCACGGAGACGAACTCCCCCCCGCCGACCGCGAGGTCGACGCCGTCCAGGGCGGTGACATCGCCGTCGGCGCCGGGGCCGGCGAACACCTTGCCGATCCCGTCGACCTGGAGCTTGGGGGAGCCCATCGTCATGGCACTAGGAGCCGTCCGAGGGGAGGAACTCGTTCGTGCCGAAGCGCTCGGGCGTGATCGGCTCCTTGATCAGCTTCTGCGCCACGAGGTAGTCGGACAGGGCGGTGAGCTCCTCGGTGCGGAGCACACCGTAGGCCGGCGCGTCCGCCACGAACAGCGGCTCGTACGCCGTGAGCTGCGCCTCGGTGATCGCGGAGTCCAGGGTCGGGTTCTCGGCGAGGAGATCGGTGAGCCCCGTCGTGGGGTCGGCGATCACGTCGTCGTAGCCCTTCACCGTGGCGTCCATGAACGCCTTCATGAGCGCCGGGTCGGACGAGATCTTGCTCTGCGTCGAGAAGATCACCAGGCCCGGGTAGGCCGGTCCGCCGTTCTCGTCGAGCTTGAAGATGGTCGTCGGGTAGCCGTCGACCTGAACCTGGACACCGTCCGCCGGCCAGAAGCCCGTGAACGCGGAGATCTTGCCGGTCTCGAGGTTCTGCACGCCGTTGAAGCCGATGGTCACCACCTCGACCTTGGAGGGATCGCCGCCGGCGTCGCTGACGATCGTGTTGAGGATCGCCGTGTCGGAGGGCACGCCGGTGATGCCGACGGTCTTGCCCTCGAACTGCTTGGGGTCGGTGATGCCCTCCTTCTCCAGGGCGATCAGGCCGCCCAGGGGGCGCTGGACGAGGGCGCCGATGGCCTTCGCGTCGCGTCCGTCCGAGATCTGGCTGGCCAGGTCGATCCCGTCGGCGATGCCGAAGTCGGCCTTGCCGGCGTCGATCAGCTTGAGCGTGTCGGCCGTCGAGGTGGGCTGGATGATCTTCAGGTTGATGTTGTTGTCCTCGTAGTAGCCCTGCGCGACGGCGCGGTAGATGCCCGCGTGCACGGCGTTCGGGAGGAAGTCGAGCACCAGCGTCGCGTTGGTCTGCGTGGGGAGCGCGGCGCCGGACGCGGGGGTGCTGGCCGCCGCCGTGTCCGCGTCGGTGGCGTCGTCGTCGCCACAGGCGGCGAGGCCGAGCACGAGCAGGGCGGCGACGAGGGCCATCAGGACCGCGATGGCGGCTCGTCGTATGGGCGGAAGCGTCACAGGAACTCTCCTTCGGTGCGGGCGGTGGGCTCGTCCGCCCCCGGAAAGCGCCAGGCGAGCCATCGCCAGGCGCGGGCGGTCTCCATGGGGAAGTGACGGGACCGAGCGGTCTGCTCGTCGTCGTCGAGGGGCCGGGCCGTGGGCCCGGCGTCGAGGGCCACTCGGGCCCGTTCTTCGAGGAACCACGCGCGCACGATCGCGACGCGAAGGCTCTCTCCTGTACAGATCGCGCCGTTCGCGCGGGGAAGAAGGATGTCGGCATCGGCCAGGGCCGCCGCCGCGGCATCGCCGCCGGCGTCGGTGTCGACGAGATCGCCGTCGGCTCCCAGCGCGATGCGGCCGGACAGGCCCCCGAGGCCGTGGAGCAACGGGGGTGCGGAACCCCGCGCGCCCCACACGACCGCGGCCGGCGAGTGGGTGCGGCAGATGGCGCCCACGTCGGAGCGGGCCCGATAGACGGCGGCGTGCAGGGGCGTCTCGAGCGGGCGATCGGGAGCGCCAGGGGGGGCGACGTCGACCCCGCGCATCGCGCCGAGCGGGGCGGTTGACGTGATCACGAAGCCCTCGCCAACCCGTGCGGACACGTGCCCGAAGCCCTCGACCAGCCCCGCGGCCGCGAGCATGCGCGCGATGCGGGCCACCTCGTCGGCCGTGCGTGGGTCGGGGGCCGCACCGGTCACCGCTCCAGGACCCGGATCGCCATGTCCGTGGGGTTGTAGGCGTTGCAGGGGCTGAGGTCCTGGGGGCAGGCCACCAGGCACACGACCAGGTCGACCAGGGCCTCGAGCTCGATCGTGGCGCCGGCCCCGTGCTCGGGCTCGTAGGTCACGATCCTTCCGTCCTCGAGCCTGTTGTTCATGAAGACGTTCCAGGCCAGCTCGCCCCGCACCGGCCAGTCGGATCCGAAGTCCGCGAGCCCCTGTCGCAACCCCACCAGGCAGGAGCGGTGGTCGGTGAGCCCGTAGTCGCGCTCGTAGCGCTCCGGGTCGCAGCACGGCACCACGAGGTCGTGGGTGCCCACGTCGTCGCGCAGGATGCGCATGAGCGGAGTGCGGTGGTTGGAGTAGAGGTCGTCCCCCACCGCGGGGACGAGCTTCACCAGGCACGAGCAGGTGTGCGCGGGCGACAGGTACTCGCCGGGGACGTCGGCTCGGTAGGCGACCAGATCGCCCACCTGGCGGCCCTCCAGATCCTCGATCTGGATCACCTGGCCGGCCGAGGCCGGCACCGCGCGCGCCTCCCCCGAGGGCACGCGATGGTCAACGATCACCGAGCTCATCGGCCCACCTCCACCGTGGTCAGGATGCGGCATTCGCCCGCGGGCGCCGGCGTGTTGCGCGAGCGCAGCGCCCGCACCTCACCGTCGATCACCACCGCGCCGATGCCCGGGATGTCGCCGTTCTCGATCGCCGCGAGCGGGGTCGTCATGGCGCCCCCGAGTGGCGCGTGCAGGAGGGCGAGATCCGCCGGCCGGCCCACGTCGAGGATTCCCTCCGCGCGCCGCAGGACCCGGGCGTTGTTGCCCGTCGCGAGCGCGATGGCGTCGGCGGCCGGCACAGCGGCGAGCGACGCGACCTCGACCACGCTCTTGATCATCCCGAGCGGCATCATCCCGGTGCCCGTGGGCGTGTCGGTGGCGATCACGATGCGATCGAGCGCGTCGCGGCGCCGGGCGATCGCCACGATCGCCAGGGCCGACCGCAGGTTGCCGGCCTGCACGATCTGGATCGCGCCGGGGGCGTCGAAGAGGGCCGGCAGGTCCGCGTCCGGCAGCGCCGTGGTGCCCCCGTTGGCGTGGCCGATGATGTCGCAGCCGAGCGCCAGCACGTCCTCGATCGTCACCGGCGTCGAGCCGGGGATCGAGGCGCCGCCGGTGTGGTTCATCACCACCATCCCCGCGGCCTGGGCGGCGCGCACGAGCGGCGCGGCGTCGGCCTGGGGCGAGAAGTCGCCGAAGCCCACCTTGGCCAGCCCCACGCCCTCCGCCGCGAGCTCGGCCATGTCGGAGGGCTCGAGGCCGGGCTCGATGATCAGCGAGCCGCCGAGCACCTTCACCCCGCCGGGGCGGAAGTCGCGGAAGGCCCTCTGCGCCGTGAGGGCGAGGGCCTTCACCCCGGCCCGGTCACGGGGACGTCCGGGCAGGTGCACCTCGGAGGCCGACATCATCATCGAGACCCCGCCGTGCATCGAGCTCTCGATCCATCCGAGCGCGGACTGGCGCGGGGTCCAGTCCCCGAACACCACGTGAGCGTGGCTGTCGATGAGGCCCGGCACCGCCACCGCGCCGCCGGCGTCGAGGACCACGTCGGCCGTCTCGTCGCCGGCATCGGGGCCGAGCGCGGCGATGCGGCCGTCCTCGACGAGCATCGACCCGGGCTCGCGGGGGGCGTCGCCGAGCCGGCCGGTGACCCAGCCGCCGAGGTTGAGGATGGCGAGGCGGCTCATCCGGCCTGCGCCCGCGCCTCGGCCAGCGTCATCCCACCGAGGCGCTCGTGCATGCGCCCGCCCGACGCGACCGCCGCGATGACCACGATCTCCCCGGGCCCGGGAGCGTCCGGCACGCGCACCGTGATGCCGTCGTAGTGCGAGCGGACCCAGATCTCGTCCTTGAAGGCCAGCGGGACGTCCACCGCCTCCCCCGCCGCGCAGCGCTTGGTGATCGAGCTGACCCACGCCCGACCACCCCCCACGGCGGCGCGCAGGGCGTCGCCGAAGGGCGAGGTGATGCAGGCCACCGCGTGCTCCTGCTCGCCGGCGAGCCCCACCAGCGCCGCCTTGCCGTAGCTCTCCACCGGAACCCCGAGGGCCGAGCTGACGCGCTCGCCCAGAAGGGCGCCGAGGTCGGCGCTGGGGCCGACCAGCTCCGAGAGGTCCGGCACCAGCGCCAGTCCGGCGTAGGGGTTGACGATGACGGCCATCGCGGCGGCCTTGCGCAGCGGTCGGCTGCCGGGCACCCCGCCCTCGACCAGGATCTCCTCGACGACGGTCACCACCTTCCGCAGCAGCGGCGTGCTCATGGCGCCGTCCCGGTGGGGGTCGTCGCGCCGCACGGGCGCTGCGGCAGCGAGCGCAGGTAGTCGACGACCTCGCGCGTCGGCTTCACGTCGCCGTACTTCATCTGGATGTCGAAGAGGTTGACCTTGTGAGTCAGCGTCCCGCGATCCCAGACGCACTCCTCCGGCACCACGGCGCGGAAGTTGTACTGGGCCGCGTCGACGGCGGTGGCACGCACGCACCCGCTGGTCGTCGTCCCGGTGACGATCACGGTGTCGGCTCCCAGGTAGACCAGGTGGCCGAGGAGCGGGGTGCCGAGGAACGCGCTCGGCTTGCGCTTGACGAACGAGACGTCCTGGGGCTCCGGGGCGATCTCGGCCACGATCTCGTTGCCCTTGGCCCCGATGACGTCCACGTCGTCGCCGGAGCGGTGCGACTTCCAGTTCCACGAGCCCTGGTCGAAGCCGTCCGGCCGGCGGTCCATGCCCGTGTAGAAGATCGGGACCTCGCGCTCGCGCGCGACCGCGATCAGGTCCTGCAGGTGGCGGATCCCCTCCCAGCCGCGCTCGCCGCACGAGTAGCGCCAGCGCTTCACCGACTCGAGGATCGGTTCGGGGACGTCGCCGACGAAGTTGTAGATCACGTCCACCACCAGCAGCACCGGCCGCTCGCCGAAGCCCGCGTCCCGGCCCCAGCCGGCCATCTCGAAGACCCGGCGGTCCTCCTCGGGGAGCACGTCGTCCCAGACGGCCATGATCAGCCCGCCGCCGTGATGACGGCGTCCGAGGGCACGAGGGCGCGGCCCGGCTCCCGGCGCAGGTACACGCCGTCCGAGTCGCCCAGGTACTCCGGCCCCGGGGCGCCGTCCTCCCAGCGCGCGATCCGGCGGCCGCGCAGGTAGGTGGCCACCGGCCAGCCGTGGATGGTGTGGCCGTCGAGGACGGTCCACCCCGAGCGGGTGAGCACCTGGTCGTTGGACACCGTCACCGTGCGGTCGAGGTCCACCAGGACGATGTCCGCGTCGGCGCCCACCTCGATGCAGCCCTTGCGCGGGAAGAGGCCGAAGACCCGCGCCGGCTCGGCGCAGGCCACCTCCACCAGACGCTCCAGGGAGAGGTCTCCGCGGTGCACGCCCTCGAGCAGCACCGGCAGGTGCATCTCGACGCGCGACGTGAAGCCGGTCTTCAGCTCCCAGATGCTCTTCTGGAAGCTCGAGGCGTAGTCGCTGGGCGGCCACGAGACCACGTGGTCGCTGCCCACCAGGCCGACCATGCCCTCGCGGAGGGCCGTCCAGATGTTCGGGTTGTTCTCGCGCGATCGCAGCGGCACGTTGATCCGCCAGGCGTTCGCCTCGCCCTTTCCGAAGTGCAGCCAGTGCGGGCCGGTCTGAGCGTGGCAGGTGACGCCCCGGGCCCGCAACTCGGCGATCTCGCGGTAGGTCTCGGGCGTGGTGGCGTGCTGGATGTAGATGTCGCAGCCGGTGATCTCGGCGAGGTATCCGTAGGCCCGCACGTGGTGCGCCTCGAGGAAGTGGGGCGAGCGGTCCGACCAGGCGGCCCAGTCGTCGCGCCCCTGCTCCTTCAGGCGCTTGTCGAACAGCCGGGCGATCTCCCAGTTCTCGCAGTGCATGCACACGACGCCCGGGGGGCCGAGGGCGGCGACGTTCTCCATCGCCAGGTAGCAGGTGCCGTCGTCGAAGCCGTGCCCGAGGCCCGCGCGGCGCCCCGGCCAGTTGGGTTCCGCCTCGGGGCTCATCGACTGCAGGTAGAGCTTGTAGCTCGTGACGCCGTGGTCGCGCGCGTACGCGGGGATCTCGGCCGCCTGCTGGTCGGTCTCCAGCATGTAGGTGAGGTAGACGTCGATCGCCGAGTCGGCCTCCACCAGATCGGTGAAGTGCGCGAAGGGCTCGTGGAACGACACGACGTCCTGCGGCTGGACGAACTCCACGAAGCTCGGATCGCCCATCCGCGTGGACGGCGCGTGGACCCCCCATGTCGTGACCCCGGCCGCGGCCGCCGCCCGGCTCTCGGTGAGCAGGTCGTCCTTCAGGGGGACGTAGCAACCCGGGTGCGCCTCGGGGTCCACCAGGCCCGGCAGCAGGTGCAGCCCGGCCGCGTCCACCACGCTCCGTGCCGGAGGCAGGAGGTCGTCGGCGCCGACCGCGACCACGCGGCCGCCGTCCACGGCCACCCCCGCCCGCCGCGCGCCGCTGGGCGTGACCAGCGTCCCAC
>JAXIPH010000204.1:0-3836 GCA_045403035.1 Thermoleophilia bacterium
CGCGCATCGCCCGCGCGCTCGTCCGCGTCAGCCCGATCGTCGGCCAGCCGCTGCTGTCGGTCTGCGCCGGGTGGGGCGTGCCGAAGGCCGACCCGCTCACCTTCCAGCCGGTCTCCAGCGCGAAGCCCGCCCTGGTCTTCAGCGGCCAGCTCGACCAGATCACCCCGCCCCGCTACGGGGCGGCCGTGGCGCGGCAGCTGCCGAACAGCACCCTGCTCCCCGTGCCGTTCGTGGGGCACTCCCCCGCGATCGCCGCCGGCGCCTGCGGGGTCGGGATCATCTCGCGCTTCTTCGACGACCCCGCCATCGCGCCGAATACGGCCTGCCTCAGGAAGCTGGGCTAGTGTCCCGAGTCGCCTAGACCGCCGTCCCCACGAGCGCGCCGATCGCGATGGTGAGCGCCATCGCGACCGCGCCCCAGGCGGCGACGCGCAGGGCCGCGCGGGTCTCGTGGGCCCCGCCGAGGCGGGCGCCGAGGGCCCCCAGGGCGGCCAGCGCGACGAGGGTCACCACCACGGTGACGGCGATGCGGGCCCCGGCCGGAGTCAGCCCGATCGCGAGCAGCGGCAGGACCGCGCCGGCGGCGAACGAGACCGCCGACGTCCAGGCGGCCTGGAAGGGGCGGGCCATGGCGCGCTGGTCCAGCCCCAGCTCGTCGCGGGCGTGGGCCGCCAGCCGATCGCCCTCGGACAGCTCCTCGGCCACCCTGCGCGCCAGCTGCGGGCTCAGGCCGCGGCCCTCGTAGATCGACGCCAGCTCGGCTAGCTCGCCCTCGGGGTCCGCCTCGAGCTCCCGGCGCTCGAGCCGCAGGTCGGCGAGCTCGGCGTCGCGCTGCGAGCTCACCGAGACGTACTCACCGGCGGCCATCGAGAGCGCGCCGGCCGCGAGCCCGGCGAGCCCGGCCGTGAGGATCGCCGACAGCGACGCGTCGGACGCCGCCACGCCCACGACGAGGCCCGCCGTGGAGAGGATGCCGTCATTCGCGCCGAGCACCGCCGCGCGGAGCCACCCCTCGCGATGGCTCAGATGTCGCTCCGGGTGGGGCACCCCCCAGCGTTCGCCGGCTCTCCCCGTCGTCCTCTCGCGCCCCCCGGGTAGGCTGCCCCCGTGCCCGCGCGCCCGACCACGGTCCTGTCCGGCGCCATCGTGGGCGCGCACCTGGCCGCGATCCGCGACGCGCGGTCAGCCGATCCGGCGGTGCGGCGCTCGGCGCGCGTCCTCGGCACCCTCGCCGTGGCCGAGGCCCTGCGCGAGCTCGAGACCGTGGACGGGATGGTGACCACGCCGGTGGCGCCGGCGCGGGTCACGCGCCCGGCTCGCCGCCTGACCGTCGTCCCGGTGCTCCGGGCCGGGCTCGTCCTGCTGGATCCGGCGCTCGACCTGCTGCCCCCCGGGACGCGGGTGGGCTTCATGGGCCTCTCGCGAGACGAGACGACCCTTCAGCCTCACACCTACCTGGAGAGCCTGCCGGACGATCTCGCGTCCGACGAGGTGGTGCTGCTGGAGGTGATGATCGCGACCGGCGGCTCCAGCGTCGCGGCGCTGCGGGCGCTTCGCGCGGCGGGGGCGGAGCGGCTGCATCTGGTGGGGCTGATCGCGGCGCCCGAGGGGCTGGCGGCGGTGGCTGCGGCCCACCCGGAGGTGCCGATCACGGTCGCCGCCATCGACGAGCGCCTGAACGACCGCGGCTACATCGTGCCGGGGCTCGGGGACGCCGGTGACCGGCTCTACTCGGAGCCCGGCTGATCCCCCGGCGGCCCGAGCGGCGGGCGACGTGAACGCCGAGGCGACTTGAACGCCGGCGCCGGATCGCCTCCTGGGGGGTCTCGCCGCGGCGGCGCCCCTGGCGCCCGTGGATCCATTGCCGCTCTCAACCGACGCCGGCTGGGGGTCGTGACGGGCGCATCGTCGGGCATCGGCCGGGCGTTCGCCCAGAGCCTCGCCTCCCGCGGCCACGACCTCGTGCTGGTGGCGCGCCGGGAGGACCGCCTGAGAGAACTGGCGCGCCTCGTCGGTGAGCGGCACGGCGTCGCGGCCCGGGTGGTGGTGGCCGACCTCGCCACCGACGCGGGGCTCGCGGCCTGTCGCGACGCGATCACGGCCGAGCCCGAGCCGCCGCAGGTGGTGGTGCTGAACGCCGGCTTCGGCTCCCGCGGCCGGTTCTGGGAGCTGGAGCGTGAGCGCCAGTCGGCGATGGTGCGCCTCAACTGCCTCGCGGTGGCGGACCTCGCGGCCCACGTGCTGCCCGGGATGGTCGCGCGCGGCAGCGGTTCGCTGGTGGTCATCAGCTCGGCCGCGGCCTGGCAGCCCGTGCCCTTCATGGCCACGTATGCGGCGACGAAGGCCTTCGAGCTGCACCTCGTGGAGGCCCTGGGCGAGGAGCTTCGCGGCACCGGCGTGCGCGCGCTCGCGGTCTGCCCGGGGCCCACCCGCACCGAGTTCTCGATGAGCTCCGAGGCGGGCCCCGCGCAATGGTGGATCCCCTTCGACGACGTCGATCTCGTGGTCCGCGCGGCATGGCGGGCGCTGGCCGCGGGACGGCGCCGCGCGGTGACCGGGCCGGTCGCCCGCGGCAGCATGCTGGTCGCGCGTATCCTCCCCCGTGGCCTGGTCCTGCGGGCCGCGGCGCTCACCCACACGACCAGACGCTCGTTGAAGGGCTTCGACCGGCCGACCTAGAATCTCCTCTAGCGCCCCGACCCCGATCGGCGCCGGCACCGGCGCCGGGGGTTGACTCTCTTCTGACCACGACCCTCATCCCCATCCTCTGCGCCCTCGTGGCCGCCCTCGTGGTGCTGGCGGCGACACCCGTGGCGGCGCGGATCGCGCGGGCGGTGGGCGCCGTGGACCACCCTTCGGACCGCCGCATCCACCGGGAGCCCACCCCGCGCCTCGGTGGGCTCGGCATCCTGGCCGGCTTCCTGGTGCCGGTGCTCTACTACCTGCCGGAGGACTCCGCGGCCCGCGCCCTGGTGTGCGGGGCGATCCTCATCACGGCGCTCGGGGCGATCGACGACATCTGGGGCCTCAGCCCGGCGGTGAAGCTGGGCGGCCAGGTCGCGTGCGCGATGGTCCCCATCGCCGCCGGCCTCACGATCGACCACATTACGCTTCCGTTCCTGGGCGCCGGCGACCTCGGCCCGGCCCAGTACCCCCTCACGGTGCTCTGGTTCGTCGCCCTCATGAACATGATCAACTTCATCGACGGGATGGACGGCCTGGCCGCCGGCATCACCGGTCTCGGGGCGACGACCTTCGCCATCCTGGCGGCCTCGCTGGGCCGTGCCGACCCGGCGATCATGGCGGCCGCGCTCGCGGGTGCCTGCGCCGCCTTCCTGGTCTTCAACTTCCACCCCGCCCGCGTCTTCATGGGCGACTCGGGGTCGATGCTGCTGGGCTTCGTCATCGCCGGCGTGGCCATCAGCGGGGTCATGAAAACCACCGCGGCCATCGCGGTCGTGGCGCCCCTCCTGATCCTGGCGATCCCGATCCTCGACACGTCGTTCGTGATCCTCAAGCGGCTGAAGCACGGCCTGCCGATCTACTCCGCCGACCGCAGCCACTTCCACCACCGCTTCTTCGCGATCGGCTGGGGGCAGCGCAAGACCGTGCTGGCCCTCTACGGCTGGTGTGCGCTGATGGGAGCCGTGGCCGTGGCGCTCCGGTTCGTGCCCTACGACGACCCCGACGGCGGGGGCCTGCTCGGCTCGTTCGGGCTGGCGGCGGCCGGCCTCGTGGCCCTGATCGCCTCGGTGTACCTGATCTACGTGCTCGAGATCCTCAAGTGGAGGAGCACGCCGGTCGTGAAGATCGTGCGGGACAACCGCCTGGCGAGG
>JAXIPH010000233.1:0-3769 GCA_045403035.1 Thermoleophilia bacterium
GCCGCGATCGTGGGCGAGGGCATCGGCGACGAGGTGGCCCTCGTCACCGACGGCCGCTTCTCTGGAGCCACCCACGGGCTGATGGTGGGCCACGTCGCGCCCGAGGCGTTCCGCGGCGGGCCGCTCGCCGTCGTGCGCGAGGGCGACACCATCGTGATCGACGTGGACGCCCGCGAGCTGCGCCTCGACCTCCCCGACGACGAGATCGCCGCACGCCTGGCCGACTGGTCTCCACCCGCTCCCCGCTACACGCGCGGGGTGCTGGCGAAGTACGCCGGCCTCGTCTCCTCCGCGTCGGAGGGGGCCATCACCCGGCCGCTCTGACGTGGCCCACCCGCGCCTCGACCTGGCCGACTGGAAGCGACGGGTGCTGGCCATGTACGCCCGCGTACGAGGGGCGGGCGGCGACCCCGAGGCCAGCGACGAGTTCCGGGCCATGCGCGACGGCCTCTTCCGCGACCACCCCGCGAGCCCCCTGCCCGCCGAGGCCCGCGCGGGCTTCCCGGGGCTCCCCTACTTCCCCCATCGCCCCGAGATGCGGGTCGAGGCCGCGCTCGTGCCCGACGACTCGGGAGCCGAGCTGGTCATCCCCACCAGCACCGGGGAGCCCACCCGGTTCACGCGCATCGGGACCGTGCACCCGTCGCTGAAGGGTCGCGAGGTGTCGCTGGCGGTGTACTGGCTCGAGGGGTACGGGGGCGGCCTGTTCCTGCCCTTCCGCGACGCCCTGGCCGGCGGCGCCACCTACGGCGGCGGCCGCTACCTGCTCGACACCGTGAAGGGCGCCGACCTCGGCGCCGGCGCCGGCGGGGAGCGCCTGGTCCTGGACTTCAACTACGCCTACAACCCCTCCTGCGCCTACGACCCGCGCTGGAGCTGCCCGCTGGCGCCGCCCGAGAACCGCGTCGACGTCGCGATCGAGGCCGGCGAGCGCATGCCCGGCGGAGGCTAGCCCCGGTCACCGAGCTCGAACAGGGTCGCGAGTCCTACGCCAAGCGCGAGTGGGTCGACGCCCACGAGTCGCTGGCGGCCGCCGATCGGGCGACGCCGTTGGCCGCGGAGGACCTCGAGTTACTGGCGAGGTCGGGTTACATGCTCGGCCGCGACGACGGCTATGTGAGCGCCCTGGAGCGCGCTCATCACGCCTACCTGGAGTCCGGCGAGCCGTTGCGCGCCGTGCGCTGCGCGTGGTGGATCGGCCACAACCTCCTGTTCCGTGGGGAGACGGGGCCCGCCGGGGGATGGTTCGCTCGGGCTCGGCGGTTGCTCGAGCGCGAGCGGCGCGACTGCGTCGAGCGGGGGTACGTCCTGATCGCGGCCCTGCTGGAGCACCTCTTCGGCGGTGATCACGAGGCCGCGCACGCGAGCGCCGTCGAGATCGCCGGCATCGGCGAGCGCTTCGGTGACCAGGACTTGGTCGCGCTCGGCCTGATGGAGCAGGGCCACGCGCTGGTCAGGCAGGGGCGCACGGAGGACGGCCTGCGGCTGGTGGACGAGAGCATGGTGGCCGTCACCACGGGGGAGCTGTCGCCGATCGTCGCCGGCATCGTCTACTGCAACACGATCGCGTTCTGTCAGAGCGTGTACGAGCTGCGCCGCGCCCGGGACTGGACCGCCGCCCTGACGCGGTGGTGCGCGCAGCAGCCCGACATGGTGGCGCACAACGGTCTGTGTCTCGTGCATCGCGCCCAACTCATGACCCTCGGGGGCGCGTGGCGGGACGCGCTCGCGGAACTCCGCCGGCTGGGCGAGCGCTTCACCGAGGGCGCGTTGAATCAGCGGGCTCTCGGCCACGCTGCCTACGGCGAGGGCGAGTTGCACCGCCTCCAGGGCGAGTTCGTGGCCGCCGAGGCCGCCTACCGCCGGGCGAGCCGGCTCGGGCGCGAGCCGCAGCCAGGGTTGGCGCTCCTGCGGTTGGCGCAGGGCAACGGCGGAGATGCCGCAGCCGCGATCCGCCGCGCGGTGGGCGAGACGACCCGGCCGCTCGCGCGCGCAGCCCTCCTTCCCGCGTACGTGGAGGTCATGCTGGCCGTAGGAGATCTCGAGGCAGCGCGCAGCGCCTGCCGCGAGCTGAACGAGATCGCGGAGCGCCAAGGCACCGACCTGCTGGATGCGATGGCTGCCCAGGGGCGAGGGGAGGTGGCGCTCGCCGAGGGGGACGCCCAGACGGCGCTGGTCGCGTTGCGCCGCGCATGCCAGGCCTGGCAGGAGCTCGACGCGCCACACGAGGTCGCTCGGGCCCGCGTCCTGCTCGGGCTGACCTGCCGCTCGCTTGGAGACGAGGACACGGCCGGCTTCGAGCTGGAGGCGGCTCGCGGCGCCTTTGCTCAGCTGGGAGCAACGCCCGCCCTCGCCTGGGTCGACGCCCTCACCGGCGGGGCCGCGCCGGCAGATGACCACGGCCTGACGGCGCGTGAGCTTGAGGTGCTGCGGTGGGTCGCCGCCGGGAAGACCAACCGGGAGATCGCATCGGCGCTGGTCATCAGCGAGCGCACCGTGGCCCGCCACCTGCAGAACATCTTCGCCAAGCTCCGCGTCTCGTCGCGAACCGCGGCGGGCGCGTTCGCGTTCGAGCACGGCCTCGTCTGACGCCGCGGCGCCGTCACGAAATGACCACGCCGCTGCGCTGAGAGGTTGGTGAATCCGACCGATGCGCACCCGGGCTCGGCCCGCGTACCGTCGCCGTCGTTCGTCACTGCGGACGGAGGAGGCGTTGGCAATGTACGTCGTCGTGCATCACCGGATCAAGGACCGGCAAACGGCGTTCTCGCGCGGCGAGAGGCTCATCAAGAACGAGGGCGCCCCGGCCGGGGTGCGGGGTCTGCAGTTCTATCCGAGCACGGATGGGGCCGCGATCACCTGCCTGTGGGAGGCCGATTCGCTGGGGGAGGTCCAGGAGTACGTCGATTCGACGCTCGGGGACTCGAGCCAGAACACGTGCTACGAGGTCGACCCAGAGCACGCGTTCGCCGAGCGGCCCTTGGGCCTACCGGCGTCGCCGACCCTCCCCGCGTAGATCCCCGCCCGAGCACGCTGCGGAGCGTCCCCGTCGTGGGGGCGCTCGCGCATGCGCCCCGGGGCCCGGCAGGGACTAACGGCGCTTTCGTGACCTGGCGGGCCGGGCTCGGCTGCCCCCCGGGGTGCGCGGCACGCTGGGCGCCGGGGCGCCGGGCGACGGGGCGCCGGGCGCCGGCGCCTCGACGGGCTGGGGCCCGCGACGGACGCTCCAGACGAACGCCACGATCGCGCCCAGGAAGAGGGCGAGCGCGACGTAGAAGTTGAGGCGCTGGCCGAGGAACATCTTCGAGGGGTCCACGCGGAGCTGCTCCCAGAAGATGCGCCCCAGCGAGTAGACCATCACGTAGAGGCAGAAGACCCCGGGCGGGCGCAGCCGGAAGCGGTGCCCCAGCCAGATGATCAGCGCCGCGCCGCCGAAGTTCCACAGCATCTCGTAGAGGAAGGTGGGGTGGAACGTGGTGTCGTCGATGTACTGCTCGGGCCGGTGCTGGAGGTCGACCTCGAGCGCCCAGGGCAGGCTGGAGGGCCCGCCGAAGAGCTCCTGGTTGAAGTAGTTGCCGAGCCGCCCGATGCCCTGGGCGACCAGGATGCCCGGCGCCGCGGCGTCCATCATCTTCAGCACGCTCGCGCCGCGGAGGTGCGTGACGTACGCCCCGGTCGCCACCCCGAAGAGCACGCCGCCCCAGATCCCGAGGCCGCCCTGCCAGATCGCGATCGGGCCGTACCACTCGTCGCCGACCTCGTCCCAGCT
>JAXIPH010000272.1:0-2615 GCA_045403035.1 Thermoleophilia bacterium
GTGGGCAACGCCGACCTCGTGAGCGCCTACTGGCAGCTGAAGACGAACATCGACAGCGGCATGTTCGAGGCCGTCCAGGAGGCGAGCGCCGCGGCCCTGGGCTCCGACCAGTCGTCGGTGGCGGAGATGTGCGCGATCTACCAGCGCCGCCGCGACGTCCTGGTCGCCGCCCTCCGCCGGATCGGGCTGCGGCTGGACCCGCCGAAGGGCGCGATCTACGTCTGGGCGCGGGTGCCCGACGGCGAGACCTCGGCATCGTTCACCGAGCGCGTGCTCGAGGAGGCGGCCGTGGTCATCTCGCCCGGCGCGGCCTACGGGGCCAGCGGCGAGGGGTTCGTGCGCATGAGCCTGACGGTGCCGGACGAGCGCCTCAACGAGGCCGCCGACCGCATCGCCGCCCTCGTCGACGCATAGTGGTCTGAGCCGTAAGTCGTATGCGTTTTCCCGTGCGAATCCCAAGCGAGGCAAGGACGCAGATCAGCCCCAATATCGGGAATATTGGGGCTGCCGAGGACGCCGCATCGCGCCGGGATGCAGCCGGGAAAATGCCGCGTATTTGCGGGTCAGGCCACTAGAGACGCGCGTGGCGCCCGCCCTGCCGGTGCTCCGGCTGCGTCCCGAGGGGCGCATCCCCGAGCGGGCGCACCCCGGCGACGCCGGCCTGGACCTCGTGGCGGCCGAGGCCCGCGACCTGGCGCCGGGCGCGCGCGTGGCCGTGCCCACCGGCATCGCCATCGCCGTGCCGCCCGGCCACGCCGGCCTCGTCCTGCCGCGCTCGGGGCTCGCCCGCCGCCACGGCGTCACGCTGGCCAACTCCCCCGGGCTGATCGACGCCGGCTACCGGGGCGAGCTGCTGGTGGTGATGATCAACCTGGGAGCCGAGGCGCACCGGGTGGAGCCCGGCGACCGCATCGCCCAGCTGGTGATCGCGCCGATCGCGATGTGCCAGGCGGTCGAGACCACGGAGCTTCCGCCCTCCGACGGGCGGGGCGAGGGGGGGTTCGGCTCCAGCGGGGGCTGACGCCGCCCGGCCCGGCGATCAGCGCGAGCGCGCCCTCATGGCCCGGGTCGTCGCGGCGGCGTGGGCGGCGTCCTCCAGCGAGTCGTCCAGCGGCTCCAACAGGGGCTCGGTCCCGGTGGCGTGGGCGAGCCCCCAGGCGATCAGGCGGTCCGCCAGCCACGGGTTCTTCGGCAGGAGCGGCCCGTGGAGGTAGGTGCCCACCACACGGCCCGAGACGCCGCCCTCGCCGCCGTCGTCGCCGTTGTTGCCGTGCCCGCTGACCACCCGGCCCAGCGGCCGGCAGCCGGGGCCCAGGCGGGTGCGCCCCGCGTGGTTCTCGAAGCCCACCAGCCGGCGCCGCTCGCCGTCGAGGTCGGCCTCGATCACGAGGTCCCCGATCAGGCGCGTGGGACCGGCGACGGTGTCGAGGTCGAGGATCCCGACGCCGGGCATCCGCGAGCCGTCGGCGCCCGTGTAGCCGTGGCCGGCGAGCTGAAACCCGCCGCACACGCAGACGACCGCCGCCCCGTCGGCGACGGCGGCGTGAAGGCCCTCCGCCTTGGTCGCCACCATGTCGTCCGCGACGACGGCCTGGTCGCGGTCCTGCCCGCCGCCCAGGTAGAAGAGGTCGTGGCGCCCCGGCTCGATCCCGTCGCCCAGGCCGAGCTCGGTCACCTCCAGCGCCAGCCCCCGCCAGGCCAGCCGGCGCTCCAGGACGGCGATGTTCCCCCGGTCGGCGTAGATGTTCATCTCGCCCGGGTAGAGGTGGCAGAGGCGCAGGGTGCTCATGCGGCGGCCCGGCAGCGGAGGATCTGGCGCTCGGACCCGGTGATCACCGGCGACCCGTCGAAGTCGCCGAGCACCTCGATCGGCTCGAGGCCCGCCGTCCGCAGCAGCCCGCGGATCTCCTCGGGGGTGAACAGGTGGACGCGGTGCCGGCGCAGGACCGTGTGCGCCGGGCCGCCGCCGGCCTCCCGCCGCTCGACGCGGAGCGTGAACTCCAGGGTGTGGGTGTCCGGCTCCCAGCCGTCGTACCAGGCCGAGTGCTCGAGCATCGCTCCGCTGCCGGGGTCGTGGTGGAGGCCGCCCGGGCGCGCGACGCCCATCGTGGCCGCGATCTCCTCGGCGTCGGGCAGGGCGACGTCGAAGATCAGCTCCCCGCCCGGGGCCAGGTGCTCGCGCACCGCCGACAGGCAGGTCAGCCGGTCGGCGGGCTGGGTGAGGGCCTGGAGGGTGTTCATCGCGATCAGCACCAGCGGGAACGCGCGGTCGAGGCGGAATCCGGCCAGCTCACCCCGGACGGCGCGCACCCGGTGCCGGACCTCAGGGGGCTCGGCCTGCAGGAGCCGCTCCAGCTCGGCCAGCATCTCCGGGGAGCGGTCGAGGGCCCAGACCTCGGAGCCGTCGCGGGCCAGCGGCAGGGCGATCCGCCCGGTGGCGCATCCCAGGTCGAGCACGGGCGACCCCAGCCGCGCGGCGGCGGCGCGCCAGAAGGGGATGTCCAGGGTGTAGTGGGCGTGTTCGAGGGCGAAGGCCCGCGCCTCGTCGTGGCGAGACGCCGGCGCTGGAACGCCTCCTGGGGGGTCTGACGGGCCGTCCATGGCCCTTTCAACCA
>JAXIPH010000276.1:0-4110 GCA_045403035.1 Thermoleophilia bacterium
GGAGGCGTAGATCAGCGCATAGCGCTCGGCCGTCTCCTCGCCGACCGGCACGAGTCGGACTCGCGGGCTCTCGACGAATAGACGCAGCTCTTCGCGGTTTCGCCGCGACCGGCTGCCCGCCTCGAAGCCGCCCAACAGCTCTCCCAGGACTATGCTCGGGAGGAGGATCTCCCGTGCGCGTCGGAGGTGTGCGACGACGCCGTGATGGCCGCGCTTGAAGGCCGAGTAGGCGGAGGTGTCGAGCGCGACGCGACTCACCGCCAGAGCTTGGCGTCGACCTGGCGCTGGGCTTGCACGGCCTTGTCGAAGCGAGCGGCCTCTGACTTCGACCACGTCGCGGCCAGCTCGTCCAGATCGTCGTACTCCTCGACGCTGGCGGAAGCCGCGAGGCCCAGGCACTCGGCGAGCAGGGCCAGGACGGTCTTGTTGAGGCTCTGCCGGCGACGCGCGGCTTCCCGCTCCAACGCACTCCGCAGGCGCGAGTCGATCGAGCGGATGGTGAGCTGGTCGGGTGCAGGCATGAGATGAATCATAATGCCTTCATCGAGTGCCGGCAAGAGGGGGGCTGCCGACGCGGCGTGGAGGTCACGGCTGAGCTGCTGCCGAGAACGCGATCCTTCCACCGAGGATCGTGTAGACCACCCGCGCGGTGGGGATCTCGTCGGCGGGAATCGCGGTGATGTCCTTGGAGAGGACGGTGATGTCGGCGAGCTTGCCCGGCGTGATCGAGCCCTTCAGGTCCTCCTCGAACGCAGCGTAGGCATTGTGGATCGTGTAGGCGCGCAAAGCCTCCATCCGCGTCATCGACTGCTCGGGGTGGAAGGGCTCCCCGTTCGGCATCCTCCGCGTCACCGAGGCATGGAAGCTCGCAATGGGATCCACGTCCTCGACGGGGGCGTCGCTGCCGTTGGTGACGAGCGCCCCGGCGTCGATCAGGCTGCGCCACACGTACGAGAGTTGGCCGGCGCGCGCCTCGCCCAGGCGCAACGGCAGCCAGGGCCCGTCCGAGCTGGCGTGGACCCCCTGCATCGAGGCGATCACCCCGAGCGCGGCGAAGCGCGGTACGTCCGCGGGGTCGAGGTGTTGGGCGTGCTCGATGCGCCAGCGCAGATCGGTGCGATCCGGGTGCGGCCGGAAGATCCGCTCGTAGAGGTCCAGGACCTCCCGGTTGGCCCGGTCTCCGATGGCGTGGGTGTTGAGCTGGAAGCCGTGGCCGAGGGCGAGCCGGCCCGTCTCCTCGATGTGGGCCGGCGGGTCCAGCACCAGGCCGGTGCTCCCGGGCAGGTCGCTGTAGGGCTCGAGCAGCCAGGCGCCGTGGGACCCCAGGGCGCCGTCGATCATGCGCTTGATCGACCGCACCGCCAGGAAGGCGTTGCCCTCGGGAAGGATCCGGTAGTCGGCCAGCCGCTCGGCCAGTGTCTCGTTCGTCTCTTCCAGGCCCACCATGACGTACAACCGCACCGGCAGGGCGCCCTCCTCGGCCCAGGCCCGGTAGCGGTCGATCTCTTCGAAGGTCGCGCCGGCGTCCTGGAAGGAGGTGATGCCCTTCGAGAGCGCGTCCTGCCCGGCCAGCTCCATCATGCGCCGGGCCTCGGCCGCCCGCTCCTGCGCAGGGCGTCTCTGGTTCCACGCGGCGATCGGGGCCGCGACCAGGCCCTCCGCCGCCTCCCGCAGCAGGCCCGTGGGGCTCCCTTGGGCGTCGCGGACGATCGTGCCGCCGGGCGGGTCGGGTGTGTCTGCATCGATGCCGGCGAGCTCGAGCGCAGCGGCGTTTGCGAAGATCGCGTGGCCGCTGGCGTGGGCGAGGCTCACGGGGTTCCGGGGTGACGCCTCGGAGAGAGCGTGGTGCAGCGGAACGCCGTCGACGCTCGGCCGGGGCGCCTCCGTCCACTTCTCCTGGTGCCAGCCGCCGCCGAAGATCCAGTCGCCGGGCCGGGCGGCCCGGGCCGCCTCGCCTACCCGCTCGACGATCTCGCCCCAGCTCGCGGCTCCTCCGAGGTCGAGGATCGTCTTCGCCCGCCCCAGGTCCATGTAGTGGCCGTGGCCCTCGATGAAGCCGGGAATGGCCAGGCGGCCCTCGAGCTCGATCACCTGGGTACCCGGACCGACGCGAGCGTCGATCTCGCGGTTGCTGCCGACCGCGACGATCCTGTAGCCCTCTATGGCGATGGCCTCGGCCCCGGGCACCGCGTCGTCGACGGTGACGACCCGGCCCCCCCGCAGCACGAGGTCGGCGGGCAGGGTCCGCTCCGAGGGGGCACACGCCGGGATGGCGACCGGTAGCGCGAGGCACAGAACGACGACGGCGACAGCGCGTGCGACCATTTCGCTGGCCGTACGGTACAGCAGCCGGGTCTCGAGGATCGCAGCCGTCGCGCTCGCGGCGGCGGCTCTCGGATCGTGCGGGCTGCCGCTGGCGTCCGTCGATCGCCCGGTCCCGATCTACGCCATCGAGGAGCTCTACCAGGAGACGCGCGCGCTCCGGGACGAGATCGACTTGACGCGCAGCCGCGGCTCGCCCACGACGACGGCGGGCGTGGCGCTCACGGACGTCGTCGTCCGGTACGACGCCGCCCGCGCAGAGCTGGAGCGTGCCCTGGCGGCCGGTGCCGCTCCGCCGCTCTCGCAGCAGGACCGTCGCGCCCTGGAGGTCATGAGACGGACGCTCGCCAGCGAGCTCGCCCCGGAGGTCGCGGGGGCGTCGGCCAGCGCGGAGGCTGGCGAGGAGGGGGAGGTCGACTGCAGCTACGACCCGGAGGTCGTGGCGAACGGAGAGGACGGGTACGCGGCGCTCTCGAAGCGGATCTACGCCTGCTTCTCGGTTGCCGCCCACACGCTCTCGTTCGACGGCAAGACGCTGGATCGGCTGACGGTCTTCGGGCTGCTTCCGCTGACCGACGACCCGTCCCGCCGCGAGCAGTTGTGGAGGGCCTTCGCCCCGATCTGGGAGGCGGTCAACGGCGACAACGGGCCGCAGAGTCCGTACCGGACGCTCGTCCGCAAGAACCGCGCGCGCCTCCGGGACGAGGGCGAGCGGCTCGGCGAGTCGGTGCGGAGCATCGGCGTCGAGCCGGCGGTGATGGAGGAGTGGCTCTCGTTGGTGCTGCAGAAGTGGCACGACATCACGCCCGACGCGCCGATCGAGCCGTGGGATTTCGCGTACCGCGCCGGCCGGGGCAACCGGGCGCTCGGTCGAATGGTTCCGCTCGAGTCCCTGCGGCCGATCAACGACCGTTTCTACGCGGATCTGGGCGCCGACCCGGCGCCGCTCCGCGTGCGGTACGACCTCGAGCCCCGGGCGAGCAAGGATCCGGTGGCGTTCACGACCTTCGGTCGCCGGCCGCGGACGGACGGCGACGCGGTGATCCCCGGCGAGCCGTGGGTCTTCGCCTCCTACCAGATCGGTGGGCTCGACAATCTGCTCGAGCTGCTGCACGAGACCGGGCACGCCGTCCACATCGCGGCCATCCGCACGCGCCCCGCCTTCACCGACTGGCCGGACAGCGACATCTTCACGGAGGGGATCGCCGACATCGCCAGCCTGGAGCTCTACGAGCCCGCGTGGCAGCAGCGCTACCTGGGCGCCTCCGTGCCGATCGAGGCGGGAATCCGGGGGAAGTACGCCGGCATCGTGATGGACATCGCCTGGGCGCTCCTCGAGGTCCGCGTGCACCGCGAGCCGGAGCGCGACCCGAACGAGGTGTGGACCGAGATCACCCGGAGCTACTTCCGCATCGAGCCGCACCCGGATCTGGCCTGGTGGGCCGTCCGCGGCCAGCTGATCGACGCGCCCGGCTACATGATGAACTACGCGGCCGGGGCGATCCTCGCGGCCGATCTGCGGGCGCGGATCCGCGAGCTGCACGGCTCCCCTACCGAGGGGGACCCTGGCTGGTACGAGCGGGTGGCGCGAAGCCTGTACCGCTTCGGCCTCGAGAAGCCTGCGAAGGACGTGATCGAGGAGTTCCTCGGCCGGCCGGTCTCGCCCCAGGCGCTCCTCGACGACATGGCGCGGGCGGTCGCCAGCGATGAGGATCGGATCCCGGCGAGAGCCCGGGGAGGGCCGCGGCGCGGAGCCCGCTTGCTCGCCAGCAGGCCGACGCGAGCAAA
>JAXIPH010000155.1:0-4223 GCA_045403035.1 Thermoleophilia bacterium
CCCGGCGGGCTGTGGACCGCCATACGCCCGTCGAGGGCCTCCACCCGGGCGCGCAGGCCGTCGAGTCCGTCCCCCTCGGGATCGGCCCCGCCGCGGCCGTCGTCAGCGATGTCGATCGTGAGGGTGTCGGCCTGGCGGTCGACGCGCACGTGGGCGGCGTCGGCGTGGGAGTGCTTGGCCACGTTGGTGAGGGCCTCCGCGACCACGAAGTAGGAGGCGGCCTCGATGGCGGCGGGCAGCCGCTCGTCCAACCGCACCTCGAGCTCGACCGGCACCGGGCTGCGCCCGGCCAGGGTCGCGAGGGCCGCCGACAGGCCCCGGTCGGTGAGGACCGCGGGGTGGATGCCCCGGGCCAGGTCCCGCAGCTCCACGAGCGCCCGCTTGGCCTCCTCGTGGGCCGCGCTCACCAGCTCCTCCGCGGCCTCCGGCTCGCTGGCGAGCTTCTCGCGCGCGATGCCGAGGTCCATGGCCAGGGCCACCAGGCGGGCCTGGGCGCCGTCGTGCAGGTCGCGCTCGATGCGGCGCAGCTCGGCCGCCTGGGCGTCGACGGCCCCGGCGCGGGTGGTGGTGAGCACGTCGATGCGCTCGGCCATCTCCTCGCGATCGTCGTCTCTCCGGCTCGCCAGCCGGGCGACGTGGATCGCCACCGGGATCATGAGGCCCACGATCACCCACACCGGCCAGAAGAGCCCGCCGGGCGTCGTGAGCGCCCAGATGACAACCAGGAACAGGGCCAGGAGGCCCGCGAGACCCGCGTGCCTCTCCAGGGCCCACCGGCGCACGCCCGGTCCGGTGGGCCGCGGACGCAGCGCGACCAGCGCGTAGACTGCCACGATCAGCCCGAGGCAGAGGAGCGTCCACTGCGGCCAGAAGTACTCGCCGGGCGTGGTGGCCAGCCAGATGACGATCATGCCGAGGTTGAGCGCGACGTAGACGATCAGGACGGCCAACAGGCCGCGCCGGCGCCGGCGCATGACGCCGGTGTCCGGGCCACCCGATGCGCCCACGGCGCGGGGTTCCGCGAGCAGAGGCACGACCGCACTCTGCCACGCCCTCGCCGCGCCGTTCACGGCGGGCACGGACAGCAGGAGCACCAGCGCCCCGACCGGGACCGCCAGGAGCGCCTCGCCGAGGGTGTCGATGGTCCAGAACCCGAGGTCGACCTCGAGCGCGAAGAAGTAGAGGGGCGCCGCGACCAGCTGCAGCCCGCTCCCGACGAGGGCGACGATCGCCAGCGCGAGCGGCGCGCCCGCCAGGCCGCGCAGCGCGAGGTAGGCCTGCTCGCGCCACCGCAGCGGGTCGGTCACCCACATCCTGAGGCGGCTCACCGGCCCGCCGCGCCAGGAGCGGGCGGGCGCGGGGGTCCGCTGGTCGAGGAGGACGCGGGTGAGCGAGCGCTCGACCCACGCGAACGCCTCGACGGCGTACGCGAGGGCCAGGAGCACGGGGATCCCGAGCAGGGTGATCGCCAATCCGAGGCCCAGCGACCACCCGGTGATCAGGATGGTCAGCCACAGGATCCCCAGCGGCAGGCCGCTGACGAGGAACCCGAGCCGGCGGTAGGTGCGCCCCTCGGAGAGGGGCGCGATGACGTGGCGTCGGATGGCGCTCATCGGGGCGAGGTCCCGATGGTAGGGCGTCGGCGCACCATGAGGGTGCGGGCCAGCGCCGAGGGCAGGGTCCAGTTGCGCTCTCCCATGATCCGCATCGCGGCCGGGATGACCAGGCAGCGGATCAGCAGGGCATCGATGGCGACCGCGGCGGCGAGCGCGAAGCCGAACTGCTTGAGCTCGACGTCCCGTCCCGCGGCGAAGCCCGCGAACGCGACCACCATCACGAGCGCGCCGGTCACGATGACCCGTCCGGTGTTCTGCAGGCCGAGCTGAACCGCGCGCCGGTTCGACGCGCCGTCCTCCCGCAGCTCGCGGATGCGCTCGAGCAGGAACACCTGGTAGTCCATCGAGATCCCGAACAGGAAGGCGAAGACGAAGATCGGCACCCAGAAGCCGACTCCGCGAGCCTCGCCGTCGAAGCCGATCAGGTCGGCGCCGATGCCCTTCTGGAAGACCAGGTACAGCAGGCCGTAGCTGGCGAGCAGGGACACGCCGGACATCACGACGGCCATCAGCGGCACCAGCCACGAGCGGAAGGCGCGCATCAGGGCGACGAACGTCAGCACCAACACGGCCGCGACCAGCCAGGGAAACGGTCCGTACATGGCGTCCACGAAGTCGTTCGTCGTGGCGGGCTCGCCCGTGAGGACGACCTCGGCGCCCGGGATGGCCGCCTCGATCGCCGGGGCGCGCTCGTCCATCAGGGCGTTCAGGCTCCGTGCCGACTCGGACGCCCCGTCACCCGTGGGGGCCACGTCCATCAGGGCGTAGCGCCCGGTGGCGTCCACGATGCCGCCGGCCTCGTCGCGGAACCGGTCGGGGTCGGTCTGCGACGGCCAGATCACGCCGCTCACCACCGAGCTCTCGGCGCGCAGGTCGCCGGCCACGCCCTCCAGCGTCTGGAGCGTGCGGGCGTCGTAGACGCCGCCGGCGCGGCCCGTGTCGATGACGTACACGTTCGGGTTGGCGGCGCCGCCGAGCTCCGCGCGCACCAGCCGCCCGGCCTGCACCGCCTCGACGTCCGGCGCGTCGGCCAGCGAGTCGGGGTGGATGCCCATGCCACTGAACTGGGACGCCAGGGCCACGAGCCCCAGCAGGACGATCGCAGCGACCGGGATGGCCCAGCCGGTGACCGCGCGAGAGAGGGGCCCCCAGATCGCGCCGGCGCGCAGGCGCCAGCGGCGCGGGTAGACGCGCAGGGAGTCCACGCGCGGCCCGAGGACGGTGAGCACGGCGGGCAGCAGGGAGAGGCCCGCGAGGACGGCCGCGGTCGGCACCAGCATCCCGCCCAGGCCCATCGAGCGGATGAAGGGGACCGGCAGGGCCACCAGCACGGCGAGCCCGATCGCGACGGTCACGCCGGCGAGCAGCACCGCCCGTCCGGCCGTGGCCATCGTGGTGCCGATCGCCGTGATCCGGTCGGCGCCTGTGGCGAGCTCCTCCCGGAAGCGGGAGACGATCAGCAGCGAGTAGTCGACGCCGATCGCGACGCCCACGAGCGTGATCACGTTCGTGACCTGCTCGGCGATGGTCATGCTCTGACCGACGAGCACGGTTCCGGCAAACGCCATGACGATCGTGGCCCCGGCCATCAGCAGCGGCACCAGGGCGCTCACCAGGCTTCCGAAGAAGACGAGCAGGATCAGCAGGGCCGCGGGCAGGACGATCATCTCCGCCATGGCGAGGTCGTCCTCGACGATCGGCCCGACGTCGTGGTCGGCCGCCGCCTCGCCGCCGACCAGGGTCGGCTCGAAGCCGTCGGGCGTGCCGAGCGCCTCGCGAAGGGCGGGGACCTTCGCCTCCGCCTCGTCGTCGGTGAGGGGCATGCTCAGGGTCGCGAAGGTGAGGTGGCCGTCCTGGCCCACCAGATCCGAGCTGCCGGTCGAGTAGTACGACACCACCCGGGTGCCGGGCACCAGCGCGGCCGCGCGATCGAGGCTGGCGGTGACCGCGGCGCGATAGGCGGGGTCGTCCACCGTCAGGTCGGTGTTCCGGAAGACCGGCTGGATCTCCGACGATGGACGGCCGTCGGAGAAGTGGGTCTCGATGAGGTCGATGCCGCGCTGCCCCTCGGAGCCGGGCAGCGTGGCGTCGGACGAGATGACGTCGCCGAGCCGGCCGGAGAGCATGACGGCCACGACGAGCACGGCGACCCAGGCGGGGATCACCAGCCAGCGGAACCGTCCCATCCGACGGCCGTGGCGCTCCAGGAATGTTCTCGGTGCGGGGGGCACGGGGTGCTCCTTCGAGTCGAGTGCGTGTGCCGCCCACGATCTCGACGGGAGCCCGCCGGAGGAATGTGGCCACCGGCCGTCCGGCCCTGACGCCTCCCGGCATCTCCGGGGTGGGGCTAACCCCCCTTTTTGCGCTCAATCCCGATCGGAAATCGACTCGCCGTCTCCTCCGGGGAGGATCGCCGCATCCATGCGGCTCTCCCCGATTTCCGATCGGGAATCGGCACCCGTTCTGCAGTGCAGACGCTAGAGGAGGGCGTCCGCCAAGCGGCGCAGCTCGGCGGGAACGTCGCCTCCGGGCTGGATGGCGAGCTCGGTCACGCCGTCGTCGCCGAGGGCCTCGGCCCGGCTCCGCAGGTCGGCCGCCGTGCCCGTG
>JAXIPH010000020.1:0-5854 GCA_045403035.1 Thermoleophilia bacterium
AAGGAGGACAGCTCGGACAAGGGCGGCCTCACCACCGCCATCCGCGCCGCCGCGGCCAAGTACCCGGCGCACTAGCCCCGCGGGGGCGGAGTCGGCCGCTAGCAGTCGGCCAGGGACCGCAGGGCCTGGCAGAGCGCGCCGCGCCGCGTCGGGTCCAGCGCCCCGGCGCGCTCGGTCAGGAACGACCGGCGAATCGGCTGAAGTCCGTCGAACGCCGCCGCGCAGGGGACCTCGAGCCCCTCGTCCGCGCCGAGGGGGAGGTGGGTCGGGATCGGACGCGCGGACCGGGTCACCGGCGCGACGACGATCCACGACAGCACCCGAACGGCCTCCGAGCGGGTCACGACCAGAACGGGCCGGCGCTTGTCCTGCGCCTGCGCCCACCAGATCTCCCCCTGCCGCGGGAGCGTCACCAGGGCTCCTCGGAGATCATCGCGAGCGTGGCGGAGTCGGCCCATCCCACCTCCGTCGCGGTCTGCGGAGCGCCCTCGTACTCGGCCACGATCGCACGGCCGATCTCGGCCCGGCGCCGCCGCTCGATCAGCTGGCGCAGGGCCGTGCGCACCGCGTCGGAGCGGCTCTCGACAGACCCCTCGGCCACCAGGCGGTCGATCTCCGCGAGAAGCTCCTCGTCCACCCGGGTCACGAGCTGCGCCATGCTCCGAGCATAGCGGTACGTATACCAATATGTATCGCGAAGTGAATAGCGGGCAGGTGTGGCGACTCCGCCACGAGAAAGGGCCGCCGGTCGCCTGAGCGACCCGCGGCCCTTTGGGGCTGCACCGTCCGCGCTCCGGGCCGAGACCCGGAGTGCGGAGGCTCCCGCTAGTTCTTCTTCAGGACCGCTTTCCTGACCGTCACCTTGACCGCCTTGACGGCGACCGTCTTGGTGCCGTTCTGGAAGGTGATCCGCAGCAGGTAGGCGCCCGGCTTGGCGATCTTCACCGCGAGCGAGGCCTTCTTGCCGGTCACGAGCTTCGAGCCGATCGTCGTGAACCTCTTGATCGCGGTCCTGGGCTTCGTGTTGACGTTCTTGATCTGGACGCGCACCCGGCTCCTGGTGAGCGCCTTGTTGAAGTTGGCCTTCACCGTGAAGAGCTTGCCGGCGAACACCCTGCCCTTGGCGAAGGAGAAGCTGCCCTTCAGGTTCGCGATGGAGGGCGTGACACCCGGCGGAGGGGTCGTGCCGGGCGGGGTCGTGCCCGGCGGGGCCGCCACGTCCGTGATGCGGACGAGGGCGTTGTTGCCGAAGCAGGTCACCCACATGGCGTTGTCCGCGCCCTTGACGATGTCCCGCGGGGTCGTGCAGCCGGTGAGCGGGACCTGGGTCACGACGCCGGCCGTGGTGACGCGGGCGACCGCGTTGATGCCCGACTCGGCGACCCAGAGGGCGCCGTCAGGTCCGGTGGCGATGCCCCTCGGGACCGCGCCGACCGGGAGCCCGAAGTTCCCCTGGACGGAGAGCGCGGTGGTCACCTTGCTGACCTGGGCAGCGCCAGCGGCAACGCCGCTCGTGACATAGAGGTTTCCGTCGGGACCGAACGTGATCCCGTTGGCCGAAATGCCGACTGAGGTCGTGGTGGGCGCGGAGGCGTTGCTGGTGTCCTTCTTGCCGATCGTGCCCAGACTGGTGGTGAAGTAGACGTTGCCGTCGCCCGGACCCGCCACCAGCGCCTCGGGCGTGCCGAGGTTCAGCCCCGTCGCGCCCAGGTTGACCGCCGGCTGCGGACCCGCTGCGCCGCCGGTGGTGACCGACCGCAGCATGTCGCCCTCGGCCTCGGCGAACCAGAGCGTGCTACCGGCGCCCGCTGCGATCCCGCGCAGGTTGGCCGTCGGGCTTGCCACGGCGGTGAAGCCGACGGGCAGGCCGCCGCCGGCCGTCATCCTGCCGACGGTGCCGTTGAACGCCGTGAACCACAGGGCGCCGTCGGGCCCCGTCGTGATGAACGCCGGCCCGCTCACGTCGACGAGGGGGCCGATTCCGTCATTCGGCACACTGAAGGGCTGGCCGGGCCCGGACGTGGTCCGTACGATCGCGTGGCTGCCGAAGTCCGCGAAGTACACCGCTCCATCGGGACCGAGCGTGATGCCCTCGGGCCTCGCATCGGCGGAGGGCAGGGGAATGGTCGTGGCCGTCGTGACGGCGTTCGCCGAGGCGGCGAAGGCTGCGGTCGCACCCAGCGCCGCGATCGTGGCGGCGATGTACCGCCGATGGAGTTTCGGACCTTTCACGGTAGAGCCCCCGTTTTTGTCGTCGAGACGGCATCGTGCCGCCCGTGGTGGAGTGACAGTGGCAGCGGCGCGGGTGCGGGTCGACCGCTGAGGGTGGAGTCCGGGGTACGGCGGTTGGGCAGTACCCCGGTCGCCGAACGGCTAGTACTTGCCGTTAGTTGCGAAAGCGATCGGCCATGGGGTCCGGATACACGCCCAGCCGGGCGCGGCTCAGGATCTCGTCCATGCCGTCGGGGACCCGCTTGGTGACCTCGAAGCCCAGCTCCTCGCGGATCCGCTCGAAGCTGACCTTGTAGGAGCGGGGATCCTCGTCGATCGTCGTCCACTCCGCCCGCAGCTCGGGCAGCCGCTCCTTGAGGAGCTCGTACATCATGCGCTTGGTGTAGTTCTCGCCCGAGTCGCCCACGTTGAACGTGCGGCGCCGGCTGGCCTCGGGGTTGCCGAGCACCGTGACGATTGCGCGGGCGATGTCGTCCACGTGGGCGTAGGGGCGCCAGAACTGCTCCCCGAAGATCGACAGCACGCCATCGGTGTAGGCCTCGATGGTGAACTGGTTGACCGTGAGGTCGAACCGCATCCGCGGCGCGGACCCGTACACCGTGGCCAGGCGCAGGGCCGTGTAGGGCAGGCCGTTGGCCTTCTCGGCCAGGAACTGCTCCACGGCGACCTTGGTCTCGGCGTAGAGGGAGACCGGGTTCAGGTCGGCGTCCTCCGTGACCAGGGTGTCGGCGTCCGAGACGCCGTAGTTGCTGCAGGTGGACACGAAGATGAAGTGGCCCACGCCCGCCTCGCCGGCCTCCTGGGCCAGCCGGGTGGAGGCGTCGATGTTGATCGCGCGGGTGAGGTCGGGGTCGCGCTTGCCGGCCGGGTCGCCCACGATGGCGGCCAGGTGCACCATCCCGTCCGCGCGCTTCAGCAGCGGGCGCAGCGGCTCCACCTCGCGCACGTCCGCGCGGTGGAACTCGAAGCGCGGGTGGCCCAGAAGCTCCCGCACGCCGTCCGCGCCGTGGGCCATGCGGCACCAGTCGACGCCGATGACCGAGGTCTCGGGCTCCGCGAGCAGCCGCCGTGTGAGGGCTCCGCCGACATAGCCGGCGGCGCCGGTGACCAAGACGGTCTTGGGGGTGGCGTCCGTGCTCATGCAACCGCCTCCTGCAGCTCGAGGGCCCGCACCACGCGCACGACGTCGTCGTTGGTCATGGCCGGGAAGAGCGGAACGGTGACCTCGCGCTGGGCGTACGACTCGGTGAGGTCGAGCGGCTCCTGGGGCGCGAAGATCGTGAAGAGGTGGACAGGCGGGTAGTGGACGCTGGTCTGGACCTCGTCGGCCGCCGCCCGCTGACGGATCTCGTCGCGCGCCTCGGGAGAGGGCGTCACGATCGGCAGGATGTGGCAGGCGCTGCCCTCGTCCTCGCCGGCGAAGGGGATGACCAGGTCGGGGTTGTCGGCGAGCGCCGCCCGGTAGGCCGCCACCAGGCGTCGCCGGCTGGCGGTCATGGCCTCGAGCTTGTCGAGCTGCACCAGCCCGAGGGCCGCCTCCAGCTCGCTGGGCCGGTAGTTGTAGCCACGCTCGATGACGTCGTAGCCGCTGGCGTGACCGCGCTGGCGGTCCCAGCTCGTGGCCGTCATGCCGTGCGCGCGCATCAGCCGCATCCGCCGCACCATCTCGTCGTCGTCGGTGGTGATCATCCCGCCCTCGCCGGTGACGAGGTTCTTGTTCGAGAAGAACGAGAAGCAGGAGACGTCGCCGATGGCGCCGGCCTTGCCGGCGGCGCAATAGGCGCCGGGGGCGTGGGCGGCGTCCTCCACCAGGGCGATGCCGTGGCGGTCGGCCAGCGCGCGGAGCTCGGCGATGTCGCCCATCCACCCGCCGTAGTGCATCGCGCAGATGGCCTTGGTGCGCGGGCCGATGGCCGCCGATACGGCCGCGGGGTCCAGGATCGGCCGCTCGAGGCTGACGATGTCGGCGAAGACCGGCGTGGCGCCGGTGTAGGCGACGGCGTTGGCCGTGGCCACGAAGGTGAGTGAGGGGACGATGACCTCGTCGCCGGGGCCGATGTCGAGGCCGGCGAACGCCAGGTGCAGCGCCGCCGTGCACGACGAGACCATCACGGCGTGACGGGTGCCCGTGAGCCCGGCGAAGGCCTCCTCGAAGGCCGCGGTGCGCGGGCCCATCGTGAGCCATGCCGAGCGCACGACCTCGGCGACGGCCTCGACCTCGGCCTCGTCGAAGGTCGGGGCGGCCAGGGGGAGCATGCGGCTCATCGCATCGCCTCGGAGGGCGCCAGGAGCGCGTCCTTCATCTGCTCGTAGTCCTCGAGGGCCTTCTGATAGTCGCTGTGGCGCCCGATGTCGAGCCAGTATCCGTCGAACGGGTAGCCGGCCACCTTCTCGCCCCGCTCCAGCAGCCGCAGGACGAGCTCGGGCAGGTCCAGGCGAAGGCCGGGCTCGATGAGATCGACGGCCTCGGGCTCGAACACGTAGACGCCCATGGAGACGGTGGCCTCGAGAAGCGGCTTCTCACGGTAGTTCAGGATCTGGCGGGAGTCGCCCACCTGCTCGCCGAGGTCCATGACGCCGAACTCCATCTGCACGTCGCGGCGCTGAACCGCGATCGAGGCCGTGGCCCCGCTGGCGACGTGGGCGGCCACGAGGTCGGTGAACTTCAGGCTGGTGAGCAGGTCCCCGTTCATCACGAGCACGGGGCGCTGCCGGGCGGCCGGGGGCAGGAACGCCAGCGGGCCGACGGTTCCGAGGGGCTCCTCCTCCTCGAGGTAGCGCAGCTTGAGCCCGTAGCGCGAGCCGTTGCCGCAGTACGCGCGGATCAGGTTGGCCATATGGCCCACCGCGAGGGTCACCTCGCGCCAGCCCTGCACGGCCAGCTGTCGCAGCAGCACGTCGAGGATCGGGCCTTCGCCCAGCGGCATGAGCGGCTTGGGGAGGACGGTCGTCAGAGGGGCCAGGCGCGTGCCCTTGCCTCCCGCCAGGATCACGGCGTGGGGGCGTTTGGGCCGGCTGCGCCGGGCAGGTCGCTCGTTCGTGAGCATCTTCAGGTCTGAACCCATTTTCATCCTTGAGGTCGTCGTCGCACACGTGGTCCGCGAGGCTTTCACTATCGAAGCTATCGGCTCCTCGGCCGAGAACCATCAACCGGAGGACCAGAGCACGACCCACCCACGAGAGCAGGTCTGCGCCTGTCGACTTGGACGACCCCCGGTCGCCCGCGTGCTAAGCGGCGGCGACGTGCTCGATATGGCCGGCGAACGCCTCGACGAACACCCCCACGTCGAAGCGGGCCGTCGCCTCGAGGTAGGCGGCCTCGCCCACGGCCGCGCGCCGCTCCGGCGCAGCGAGCACCTCCGCCACGGCATCGGCCATCCGGCCGGCGTCGTCCGGCGGCACGAGGAAGCCGGTCTCGGTGTCGCGGATCAGCTCGGGGACGCCGCCGAGGGCGGTGGCCACCACCGGCTTCCCCAGCGCCATCGCCTCGATCACGGTCGTGGGCAGGGAGTCGGGCAGCACGGAGGCGTGCACCACCACGTCGAGGCCCGACAGGAGCGCGGCCAGGTCGTCGAACGGGGAGATCAGCTCGACCTTGTCGGCGATCCCCAGGCGCTCGGCC
>JAXIPH010000041.1:0-3123 GCA_045403035.1 Thermoleophilia bacterium
GTGCTGATCGACATCTCGCCGGCCAGCATCGGCCAGGACCCAGCCGCCGAGCGGCCGCTGCCCAACACGCTCGCCGAATTTGAGGCCTTCTACGACTCGGACAACGGCGGTCAGCGCAGCCCCGGCCACCCCATGAACCCACGCACCGGCGAGCCGTACGCCCCGCAGGTCGTGGCACGTGGGGACTACGCCCGCATCCTGGCCGAGTTCTGGGCCGATGGCCCAAGCTCCGAGACGCCGCCCGGCCACTGGTTCACGATCCTCAACTACGTCACCGACCAGCTGCCTCCCGACGGGCTGCGCTTCGGCGGCGAAGGACCTGTCCTGGATGACCTGGCCTGGGACCTCAAGACGTACTTCACGCTCGGCGGCGGGATGCACGACGCCGCGATCGCCGCCTGGGGCGTGAAGGGCTGGTACGACTTCGTGCGACCGATCACCGCCATTCGCGCCATGGACACTAGCGACATTCCGCTTGAGCCCGGCTTCATCGAGCGAGTGCTGGCAGGCGATCCACTGGCCGGCGAGGGCGGAGTCAACGTCGGCAAGATCAAGATCCGGGCCTGGCGCGGCCCGACGGTCATCGGCGACCCCGCCACCGAGACGGCGGGCGTGGACTGGATCCTGGCCGAGAACTGGTGGCCCTACCAGCGCCCCACCTTCGTGACGCCACCGTTCGCCGGCTACGTGTCCGGGCATTCGACCTACTCGCGGACCGGCGCCGACATCCTGACTGCAATCACCGGCGACCCGTACTTCCCCGGCGGCATGGGGCAGTTCAAGACGGCACGGAACGAGTACCTCGTCTTCGAGGATGGCCCGACCAGGGACATCACCCTGCAGTGGGCCACCTACCGAGACGCCGCGGATCAATGCGGCCTGTCGCGCATCTGGGGCGGGATCCACCCGCCGTTCGATGACATCCCGGGGCGGACAATCGGCACCATCGTCGCCGCCGATGCGTTCAGCTTCGCCGAGCGCTACTTCGCCGGGACAGCCCCGCCACCGCGGGCCGCAACGCCCGACGTGATTGGATTCGCCATTGGTGACCGTCTGCGGGTCAGCACCCGCGTGCTGAATTTCCGCGCGGGTACCAGCACCAAGACCGAGATCCTGCGAGGGCTGACGCGAGGCGAGATCGTGACGGTCACATCAGATCCGGTGTACGCCGGTGGTTACATCTGGTACGGGGTCGTCGACGCCAACAACCAGAGCGGCTTCGTCGCGATGGGAGGTGGCACCACGCCGTGGCTGGTGCCCGCCGACTGAGGCGAGCCGCCTACATCCGGAAGACGCCGAACCTCGTCTCCCCGATCTCCGCGTTCAGCGCGGCGCTGATCCCCATCGCCAGCACGCGACGCGTGTCCATCGGGTCGATCACGCCGTCGTCCCACAGCCGGGCGGTCGAGTAGTAGGGCGAGCCCTGGCGCTCGTACTCGGCCAGGATCGGTGCCTCGAAGGCCTCCCGCTGCTCGTCCGTCTCGATCTCGCCACTCACCGTGGAGAGGACGCGGGCCGCCTGGGCTCCGCCCATGACGCTGATCCGGGCGTTGGGCCACATCCACAGCTGGCGCGGCGAGTAGGCGCGCCCCGCCATCCCGTAGTTTCCGGCCCCGAATGAACCGCCGATGATGACCGTGAACTTGGGCACTGCGGTGGTTGCCACCGCGGTCACCAGCTTGGCGCCGTCCTTGGCGATCCCACCCGCCTCGTACTCCCGCCCCACCATGAAGCCGGTGATGTTCTGCAGGAAGACGAGGGGGATCTTCCGCTGGCTGGCCAGCTCCACGAAGTGGGCCCCCTTCAGCGACGAGCTGCTGAACAGGATCCCGTTGTTGGCCAGAATCCCGATCGGGTAGCCCTCGAGGTGCGCGAAGCCGCATACCAGCGTCTCGCCGTAGCGCTCCTTGAACTCATGGAACTCGCTGCCGTCGACCAGCCGCGCGATCACCTCGCGCACGTCGTAGCTGAAGCGCGGGTCGGCCGGGATGACGCCGTACAGCTCCTCCGGATTCACCGATGGCGGCGCCGGCGCGCTGCGCTCCCACGGCGCCGCCGGCTTGCGCCTGGCCAGTGAGCGCACGATCTCGCGCCCGATCGCCAGGGCATGCTCATCGTCGAGCGCGAAGTGGTCGGCCACGCCGCTGGTCACGGTGTGCACCTCGGCCCCGCCGAGCTCCTCGGCGCTGACCTCCTCGCCGGTGGCGGCCTTCACCAGCGGTGGGCCACCGAGGAAGATGGTTCCGGTTCCCTTGACGATGACCGTCTCGTCGGACATGGCCGGCACATACGCCCCGCCGGCCGTCGACGATCCCATCACCAGCGCGATCTGCGGGATGCCACGCGCCGAGAGCTGCGCCTGGTTGTAGAAGATGCGGCCGAAGTGCTCTCGATCAGGGAAGACTTCGTCCTGCATCGGCAGATAGGCGCCGCCGGAATCGACAAGGTAGAGGCACGGCAGCCGGTTCTCGAGGGCGATCTCCTGGGCGCGGAGGTGCTTCTTGACCGTCATCGGGAAGTAGGTGCCGCCCTTCACGGTCGCGTCGTTGGCGACGATCACGCACTCGACCCCCTCGACCAGCCCGATGCCGGTCACCATCCCCGCCCCCGGCGCCTCGCCGTCGTACAGCCCGTTGGCCGCCAGCGCCGAGAGCTCCAGGAAGGCGCTGCCCGGGTCGATCAGCCGCTCGATCCGCTCGCGCACCGGCATCTTGCCGCGCTCACGGTGGCGCGCGATGGATCGCTCGTCGCCGCCGGCTCCCCGCTCGCTGAGGGCGCGGGTTCGAGCACGCAGCTCGTCCACCATGCCGCGCAGGGCGGCGTCATTCGCGACGAACGCTTGCGAGGCGGGATCCAGGGCGGAGCGCAGGAGGGCCATCGATGCGGCGATAGTTGACGATCGACGCCGGATAAACCTTCTCCAGATAGTCGCTCAGATCCTGCATCGAATCGAATGGTTTGAGAAGAGGTTGGCCGGGTTGGTCGACATGCACGGGCACATAGCCGATGGTCAGTTCAGGGCGCCGCTCAAATTTGACGTCCAGAGAAAGCTCATTGTTCCGGTAATCGCTTTCGGTTACAGTTCGCCGATCCGCCGGATTGACTTCGACCACCAGCTTGATC
>JAXIPH010000331.1:0-5681 GCA_045403035.1 Thermoleophilia bacterium
GACCTAAGCGCGGCCTAAGCGCAAACCGCTTTACTGCCCGCCATGAGGACCTCCCGGGTCAGCGCGCGAACGATCCGGTCGACGGCGCTTCTCGCGGCCGCCTGCCTCGGCATCGCTCTCGCGGCCCTCCCGTCCCCGGCCGGCGGGGCCTCGCCGCCGGGCGCCCTGGTCTCGTGCCCGCCGCCGCTGGAGTGCGGCGTCATCTCGGTCCCGCTCGACCACGCGACGCCGGAGGCGGGCCGGCTCCAGCTGGTGGTGTCGCGGCTGCGCGCCCGGCGCGGCCCGAGCGGCGGGGCGCTCCTGTTCCTGACCGGCGGGCCCGGACAGGCGAGCCTGGCGCGGCTCGATCCCACGATCATGCTCGTGCTGCGCGGTCTCTCCCTCAATCGCGAGGTGATCGCGGTGGACATGCGGGGTACCGGGCGCTCCGGCGCCCTCGCCTGCCCCAGCCTCGACGGCGAGGGCGCCGAGGAGGCGGACGATGCGGCTGCCGTCGAGGCAGCCGTCGCCGGGTGCGCCCGCGAGCTCGGCCCCACGCGCCGCTACTACTCCACCCCGCAGGCGGTGGAGGACCTGGAGCTCATCCGCGAGCGGCTCGGCATCGAGCGGTGGACGGTCGGGGGCGTCTCCTACGGGACCTACGTGGCGACCCGGTACGCGCGGGCCTACCCGCAACGCGTCGAGCGGCTGCTGCTGGACTCCCTCGTGCCGGTCGACGGGCAGAGCCCCACCGGCGCCGACAGCCTGGCCGCCACGGCCCGAATCCTCGACGAGCTGTGCACTCCCGCCTCGTGCCGGGGCATCTCACGCGACCTGGCGGCGGATGTGGCGCGCCTTGAGGAGATCCTGCGCGTACGGCCGATCCCGGGCACCGTGATCAGCCGGCGAGGCGTGCCGTCGCCCAGGCCGTTCGGCGGCCCGGGCCGCGCCGGCCTGGTCTACGCCGCTCTGCTCAGCGGAGATCTCAACGACGCCTCGCGGGCCACCTTCCCCGCCGCCGTGCGCACCGCGCTCGACGGCGACGCCACGCTCCTGTGGAGGATCCTGCGGTCGGGAGGAGACGACCCCGAGAGCCCGACGCGCCTGAGCCAGGCGGCCTTCCTGGCGTCCCTCTGCCAGGACACCCGCCTGCCCTGGCAGAGCGCGACGCCGATCGACGCCCGCCGCCGGGCGGGCGAGGACGAGGCGGCGTCCCTCGGGGCCGGGTCCCGCGCGCCCTTCCCGGTGCCGGCCGCGGCCCCCACCAGCCCGAACGCCCTCTGCCTGGGCTGGCCGGAGGCGGCGGAGGCGGCCGTCCCGGCCGGCCCCCTGCCCGACATCCCGGTGCTCGTGCTCGCCGGAGGGGCGGACGTGCGCACCCCCCTCGAGGGCGCCTACCGGCTCCACGAGCTGAACCCGCGGGTCGAGATCGTGGTCGCGCCGCACCGCGGCCACTCGGTCCTCGCCGGCGAGGCCTGCGCGGCCACCGCCGTCCGCCGGTTCTTCGCGGGAGAGCCCGTGGGGCGGCCCTGCTCGACCCTCGCGCCGCCGCGCCTGGTGCCCCTCCCGCCGCCCGGCCTCGGGGCGCCGCGCTCCGGTCGGGCGGGGGGGCGCGCCGCACGGGCGCTCGCGGCGGCGCTGGCGGCCACCCTCGACGACGTCCCGGCGGCGATCGGGTTCGCCCGCGAGACGTCCCTGGGCGGCCGCGCGACCGGCCTGCGCGGAGGGATCCTCGACCTCCGCGGCATCTCGCTCGGCCCCTTCCGGCGGCTGAAGATGATCCTCGATCGGTTCGAGTACGTGCCGGGCGTCCGCGTGTCCGGCGTGCTGACCCAGACCGCCTTCGGCGTGGCCCTGCCCGTGAAGGGGCGACTGCGGATCAGCGGCCCCGCCGGCCGCGCCGTGGCCTCGGTCGGCGCCCGCACGATCCGCCTGCGGATGAGTGGCGCGCAACCGGTGGTGGCGCCGGCGCCCTTCTCGCCGCTCTCCTAGTGCGAGGCCTCCGGGTTCCGGTCGAGCAGCTCGATGCGGTAGCCGTCCGGGTCGCGCAGGAAGCAGATGCGCGGGCCGCCCGGAAAGGCCGCGTAGGGCTCCTTCTCCGGGTGGATGCCGCTCTCGGCCAGCCGCGCGAGCTCGGCGTCGATGTCGTCGCCGCTCGCGGTCAGTGCGATGTGCCCGTAGCCCTCGCCGAGCTCGTACGGCTCGGTGCGGCCGTCGTTCA
Organism: Thermoleophilia bacterium; assembly: GCA_045403035.1. GTDB lineage: Bacteria > Actinomycetota > Thermoleophilia > Miltoncostaeales > Miltoncostaeaceae > CAVXDY01. The sequence continues at coordinate 2,201 of JAXIPH010000331.1, forward strand.
GGGTCAGCTCCAGGCGCGAGCCGTCGCCCGGCAGGGCCAGGAAGATCACCGTTGCGGTGTCGCCTCCCACGCGGTTCCGGCCGCGCTCCTCGAAGCCGAGCGCGCCGTAGAAGGCCAGCGAGCGCTCCTCGTCGAGCACCCGGATCATGGTGTGGATGAGCTCTGCGGGCACGGGGCCTCCCGGGGAGAGGTTGGGTCGTCGGTCGGCTCCGATGCTACCTCCGGGTGGCGCGTGCGGGGGCAGGGCCTGCCCTCCGCCGAGGCGGCGGGCAGCCCGCCCTGATCCCGGGCCCGGCCGGATCCCGGGGGGCTGGTCAGCCGGCCGTCATCGCCCGCGCCACCTCCAGCAGGTCGGCGCCCGTCGCCTCCGGGTCGGGCAGGAGCCCGGTGAGGGTCCGCTCACGGCGTCCCACCCAGGCGACGCGCATCCCCACGGCGCGCGCTCCGCGCAGGTCCCACCAGTGGGCGGCCACCATCGTGGCCTCGGCGGGTTGGGCGCCGATGGCCGCGAGACCGTGCCGGTAGACGCGGGCGTCCGGCTTGAAGACGCCGACCTGATCGGTGCCGATCACGTGCGCGAAGCGATCGCGCAACCCGGCCGTGCGCAGGCCGCGCTCAGCCGTCTCGGTGGGGCTGTTGGTGAGGACGGCGAGGCTCAGCCCCGACTGGGCGAGCAGCTCGAGGGCGCGAGCCGCCTCGGGGAAGGCGGGCATGCTTGCCGCGGCGGCCATGGCGGCCTCGACCTCGCCGGGCGGGCGGACGCGCGTCACGGCGACGCGCAGCAACTCGGAGAACGGCCGGTACTCGCCGATGTGGTTGAGCGTCATGCCGGCGAGGATCGCCTCGTCCAGGGCGTCGGCACCGACCGCCTCGGGATCGAGGAGGGTGCCGTTGAGGTCGAAGACGGCCCAGGACGTCATGGCGCGGGGACGACCTCGACGATCGCGTTGTAGTCCGGCACTCCGCTGGCGTCCCGGTGCCCGGCCGCGATCAGCGCGTTGGACTCGGGGAAGTACATCTGGACGTTGCCGGGCCGCATCCGGGCGATGTGCGCCCGGGCCCGGACCTCGCCGGTCGCCGAGCGGACCAGGATGGGATCGCCCTCGGCCACGCCCACGCGCGCGGCGTCCTCGGAGGAGATGAACAGGGCGTCGCGGTGCTGGCCGGTCAGGGGGTCGTGCTCGCGGAACACCATCGAGTTGAACTGCTTGCCCCGGCGCGTGGACATCAGCATGTGGCCCTCGGGGATCATCCGCTCGGGCGGCTCGACGACGGCGAAATGGGCCTTGCCGTCGGGCGTCGGGAAATCCCAGCCGTCGCAGAGCCGGGGCCCGCCCCACTGGACCTGGTCGCCCGTCTTGGTGAGCGTCTCGATTCCCGCGTACATGGGCACGACCCGGGCGATCTCCTCCCGGATGGCCTGGCCCGAGGGGATGTCGATGAGGTGGGCCCGGTCGGGATCGACGCGCTTGGCGAGGTCCGTGAGGATCTCCCACTCGGTACGGGCCTCGCCCACCCGGGGCCCGCGGATCTGGGGGCTGAAGGCGATGCGCCGCTCGGTGGTGGTCTCGGTGCCGCCGTCGCGCTGCTCGTAGCGGGTGGCGGCGGGGAGCAGCACCACGAGCTCGCCCGGATCCACGAGCATCTGGGTGGTGACCACGATGTCCTGGTGCACTCGCACGGGCGCCCTGCCCAGGCGCTCGGCCACCAGGCCCGGGTCCGGCAGGACGTCGAGGAAGTTGCCGCCGCTCGAGTAGAGGACCTCGAGCCGGCCGTCGGCCGCGGCCTCGACCATCTCCTCCGCGCTGAGGCCGGGGGCGTCGGGCACGTCGAAGCCCCACTGCGCCGAGAGCCGGGCGGCCGATTCCGGGCTCACCGGCACCCCGCCGGGGAAGGCGGTGGCGTAGGCGCCCATCTCCGCGCCGCCCTGGACCCCGGAATGACCGCGGATGGGCATCAGGCCGGCGCCCGGCCGGCCGACGTTCCCGCGGGCGAGCGCCAGGTTGATGACCGCCCGCACGTTCTGCGAGCCGAACGCATGCTGGGTCAGGCCCATCGACCAGACCAGGATCGCGGTGTCGGCGGCGGCGTACATGGCGGCGAACCGCTCCATGTCGGCGCGCGATGTCCCGGAGAGCCGCTCGAGCTCGTCGAGCCCGAGGTCGTCGAGCGCGGCGCTGAGCTCCTCGAAGCCGGACGTGTGCTCGGCGATGAAGCGCTCGTCGAGGCCCCCCGTGGCGGCGAGCACCTTCATGACGCCCGCGATGAAGGCGATGTCGCCGCCGACGTTCACCGAGAAGAACTCGTCGGTCATCCTGGTGCCGAACATGGCGCTCTCGGCGTTGGACGGCACCCAGTACCGCTCGAGCCCGGGCTCGCGATACGGGTTGACGACCGCGACGCGCGTCCCCTCCCTGCGCGCGAGGTAGAGATACTTCATGACGACCGGCTGCGCGTTGGCGACGTCGGATCCGAACAGCACGATGAGGTCGGACTCCATGAGGTCCGTGTAGGAGATGGTCGTGGCGCCGGCGCCGACCATCGTCTTGAGCGCCGCCGTGGACGGCGCGTGGCAGACGCGGGCGGCGTTGTCCACGTTGTTGGAGCCGAGGAACCGCGCCACCTTGCCGGCCGTGTAGTACACCTCGTTGGTGATGCCGCGGGCGGTCATGTAGAGGCCGAGCCGGTCCCCGCCCGCCTCGCGGATGCGCCCGGCCACCAGGTCGAGCGCCGCGTCCCAGGAGACCCGCGCGAACCCGGGCTCGCCGGCGCGCCGCACCATCGGGTAGGCCAGGCGGCCCAGGTCGCGCAGCTCCGCGGTCGTCCGCTCCCGCAGCGGGCCGACGTCGGCCAGCAGCGAATGGTCCATCTCCGCCATCGTGTTGATCTTGAGCAGGCTGAGGCGGGTGGAGCACAGGTGCACGCCGTCGATGGTCCAGTCGTGGAGCCCGGCGACGCCCAGGGCGCAGCCGTCACAGACGCCCTTTCGCAGGATGCGGCCGGCGTAGGGCAGGGCGCGACGGTTCTCCCAGGCCACCCGCAGCATGTCGAGGTAGTGGTTGGGCTTGGTGAGGCCCATCCCGTTCGGGCGGAGGCTGACCCACAGGTCGCGGCGGCGGGGCCGGGTGCGCGCCATCAGACGAGGACGCGTTCGCGGCCGGTGTAGACGTTGAAGCCGTCGCCGCGCAGGAACCCGATCAGGGTCATGCCGAAGCGCTCCGCCGCCTCGACCGCGAGGCTCGACGGGGCCGACACGGCCGCCAGGACGGGGATGCCTGCGACGGCCGCCTTCTGGACGATCTCGAACCCCGCCCGCCCCGAGACCATCAGCACGCGGTCCGCCGGCGGCAGCTCGCCGGCGAGCGCCGCCGCGCCCACCACCTTGTCCACGGCGTTGTGGCGTCCGACGTCCTCCCGCACCCTCAGCAGGCGGCCCTCCGCGTCGAAGAGCCCCGCGGCGTGAAGGCCCCCGGTGGCGTCG
>JAXIPH010000171.1:0-4451 GCA_045403035.1 Thermoleophilia bacterium
GCCCAGCACCGGCGCCACCGGCGACAGCCATCCGAGCGCGAGCCGGGGCGCCGCGACGAGGGCGTGGGCGTAGAGCACGCGGAGGAGCACGACGTTGATGAAGAACCGCTCCACTCGGCCCTCCCGCGCGGCCAGGTCGCCGTTGGCGAGGTAGGCGCGGACGATGGAGACGTTGTGGGCGCGGTACCAGCGCGCCGCCGACGGGCGGCGGATGAAGTCGACGACGGCCTCCACCGCGGGCGAGGAGGCGTCGCCCCGCCCCCCCGCCACGAGGTGGCGGGACTCGGCGATGTCCCGCAGGACCGCCTCGTTGAGGGCGCGCCACCACTGGCTGCCAGGGCGCGGCGCCCCGGCCGGCTCGAGCAGGCCGCGGCGTAGCTGCCAGCGCATGAACGCCGTCATCGCGCGCCGGTAGGGCAGGTGCCGCGAGCCGGGGGGCCGGCTCTCGTAGAGCGCCCACATCAGCCGGAGCCGCCCGGCCGGATCGTCGCGGACGCCGGCCACCGCGGCGTCGGCGAGCTGCGCTGCGGACGCGCGCGGCGGGGTCACGCGCGCCAGCCTACCCTCGCCGGGAGCGGCGCCTGTCCGCCCGACGACGTACCGCGGACTCACCGCGCGGGTCAACCGGCGCCCCCGGGTCCGGCACGCTCACGCATGCCGGTCCATGCCGCGAGACCCACGAGGAACACCGCGGTCATCAAGATCCGGATGCGCACGCCGGCGCGCCGACCTGACCTGGAGCATCCGCTTCTGCAGGCCGTCGCGGTTGATCACCTGGTCCTCACGCCCGAGGCCGAGGTGAACGGCGAGCGCCGCGCCTTGCTCGGGGCGAGGGCTCAGACGACGAGCGCGTGCTGCATCGCCCAGAGCGCGGCCGCGGCCCGGGTCGAGACTCCGATCTTGGAGTACACGTGCTGGATGTGGTGCCCGGCGGTCTTCGGGGAGATGTAGAGCTCGTCCGCGATCGCCTGCGTCGTGAGCCCGCGCGCCGCGAGGCGGAGCACCTCCGCCTCCCTCCCCGTGAGTCCGCCGGGATGCGCGGTCCGACGAGCCCCTGATCCGGTGGGCGTGGCGTGGCCGGCCGCCGCGAGCACGGCGTCGACCGCCCGCGCGTCGAGCACGCCCTGGTCCGCAAGCCCGCGCAGCTGGACGGCGGCGTCCTCGGTGGAGATCGCGGGGCGATCGGCACGGTCGCTCGTGAGCGCCACGTAGACGTCCGTGGCCGCGAGCACGCGCGCGCCGGGGTCGAGCCCGACCGCGCGCAGGCACTTGTGGTACCCGGAGCCGTCGACGCGCTCGTGGTGGGTCGCCGCCAGGGGGTTCAGCATCAGCAGGGCCGGTGAGCGCCGCAGCATCTGCTCGGTGAGCATCGGGTGGAGCTCGACGCGGTCGAACTCGGCGCGCGTGAGCGAGCCGGGCTTGTCCCAGATCGAGTTCGGCACCACCGTCGTGCCGATCTCGTGCACCAGGGCCGCCCGCCCGAGTGCGACGACGGAGCGCTCGGCGAGTCCGAGGTTGCGCGCGGCATCGCGGGCCAGCTGTGCGCAACGGCGGCTGTGGCCCGACATGTACGGGGACTTCAGGTCGATGAAGTCGGCGACGACCGTGAGGGCCTCGTCGAGCTCGTCCCCCTCCAGCGTGCGGTGCGGCTTGGGCTCGAGATCGAGCACCGCGTCCCAGGGCTCGAGCCGGGCAAGGCGGTCGAACCACGCCTCCCCGTGGACCGCGAAGAGGTCCGCCAGCTCCGGGTCGTACGTGCGGCCCCGGCGGTCGCGGACGGCCTGGAGCGCCTCGTCGGGTGAGAAGAGCCGGCCGTGGGCCTCCATGTCGTGGCTGAGGTGGACGACGCGCATCGCCGGCGGGATCTCCTCGCCCGCGGCATGGTTGGGGTAGCCGGCGCCGTTCCACCGCTCGAAGGTGAACCCAAGGGCGTGCCGCACGGCGGGGTCGAAGCCGAGACGGCCGGCGAGCATGTCGCCCACCTCGCAGCCCGAGGTGAAGTTGTGGACGGCCCACGCCTTGGCGCCCTCCTGGATCATCTGGATGATCTGGTCGCGCTCCTCCGGGGGCCGGCCGGCGGTGGCGAACGTGATGACGTCCCGGATCACCTCCGCCGGGTTGGCCGCGTCGTGCACCAGCGTCTGGGCGCGGATGGCGATCTCGTCACCGAACAGGGTGGAGACCTCGTGCGCGTGGCCGGTGCACCCGATGTAGCGCAGCAGCGCCACCCAGTAGGCGGTGTCGCGCAGCTCCGGGTCGAACCCGGCCTCCTCGCCCAGCCACACGGCCAGCAGGCAGGACCGAAGCTGCGACTCGAGCGGCTGCCCGAACGCGTTGTCCTGCGCGAGCGCGAGGGTCGCGACGAGCTCACCCATCCGCAACGGCTGTGACGACGACAAGGGCACGACCTCCGGGATTCGACAATTTGGCGATTAGACCACGAACCGGGCCCCGTGTGAGCGCCATCTCATCCCTCGGAATAGGGAGTTCGCCCGATGCGGCGGCCCGCTGCCGGGCCGGATACTCGCCGCGCCATCGCGCCGACGGCGGCGCGGAGACTCACAAGGAGCAGCGACGATGATCCTGGCGACGACGACGTTCGAGGACTACGACCGCTTCATGGAGGTCTTCTCGACCAAGGGCGCACAGAAGCGCGGGGACCACGGGTGCAAGGGCGCGCAGATCTTCCGCGACCCCAAGGAGAGCGACCGCGTCTGGGTGCTCTTCGACTGGGACGAGGCGGGGTGGCAGAGCTTCGTCTCCGACCCCGAGGTCCCCCCGATCATGCGGGAGGCCGGACACACGAGCAAGGCCCAGACCGCGGAGTTCGCCGGCCGGCTCGACTCGTAGGGCGATCGCCCGGGAGGCGGCGCCTGCGTGCGCCGCCGGCCGGTCCGTTGGTCATTCGCAATCACGATCGGAGGAACACCGTGGAAGGGTCATCGGAGTCCGTCAGCCCCATCAAGGTGGGCGTCATCACGGACCAGACGGGTGCGCTGTCGTTCATGGGCACCGCGAACGCGAACGTGGCCACGATGGTGGTCGACGACATCAATGCCGCGGGCGGCCTGCTCGGCCGCCGGCTCGAGCTGCTCCTCGAGGACAGCGAGACCACCGACGAGGTCGGCAGGGCCAAGGCCGCCAAGCTCGTGCAGCAGGATCACGTGGACGTGATCTTCGGCGGCATCTACAGCTCCATGCGGCAGGCCATCAAGGGGCCCGCCGTGGAGGAGGGCCGCACGCTCTACATCTACCCCGAGCAGTACGAGGGGCAGGAGTGCGACCCGCTCATCTTCTGCACCGGCCCGGTGCCGGCGCAGCAGGTCGAGCCCCTCATCCCCTGGCTGATGGAGCGCACGGGGGCGCGGACGTTCTACCTGCCGTCCGCCGACTACATCTGGCCGCGCGTGCTCAACGCCAAGGTGCGCGAAGTCGTCACGGCCCTGGGCGGCGAGATCGTCGGCGAGGAGTACTACCCGGTCGACCACACCGACTACGCCGAGATGGTCGGGAGGATCGTGGCCAGCGGGGCGGAGGTCGTGTTCAACACGATCGTGCCTCCAGGCCTCACGCCCTTCCTCGAGCTGCTCCATGACTCCGGCTTCACGGAGCGGGGTGGATCGCTCGTCTGCACGTACATGGACGACGCCATCGTGAACTTCGTGCCGGCCGCCCACGTCGAGGGCCTCTACAGCTGTCTCGACCACTACCGCGCCGTCGACGACCCCTTCGGCCAGGAGCTGATCCGGCGCTACGACGAGCGCTTCCCCGGCGCGGCCATGTTCACGGCCGGCGGAGCATGCACCGGGCTCTACCGCGGCCTGAAGCTCTGGGAGGCCGCCGTGCGGGAGGTGGGCTCGCTCGACCAGGCGGACGTCATCGCAGCTCTCGATCACGCGAGGATCGCCGAGGGACCGGGCGGTCCGGCCGAGATGGTGCCGGGCCAGCACCACGTCCGCATGAACATGTACATCGCCCAGGCGAGCGGCGGTGAGTTCCGGATCGTCGAGACCCTCGGGATGATCGACCCGAAGGAGGCCGTGGTCGGGGTCGAGGCGGCGGCGGCGGCGGCGACGGCCCGGTAGGTGGGCGAGGATGGACGCGGTCCGCCGGTGGGCGGGCCGCGCTCCGTCGTCAGGCCCTCCCCTCGATGGTCGCCACGTCCTCCTCGTCGAGCCGGAGGTTCGCGGCGGCGAGGACGGGCTCGACCTGGTCCGGCCGGCGGAAGCCGACGATCGCACCATCGACGGCCGGGGTGCGCAGCGTCCAGGCGACGGCGACGGCCCCGGGCGTCGTGTCGTGGCGTTCGGCCACCGCCGTCAGGCGTTCCACGAGGGCGAGGTGCTCCGAGAGCAGCGGCTCGCGGAAGCGCGCGTCGTGCCTTCGCCAGTCATCTGCGGGCAGGCTCTCGATGCGCTCGCGGGTCATCGCCCCGCTGAGCATCCCCGAGC
>JAXIPH010000267.1:0-2282 GCA_045403035.1 Thermoleophilia bacterium
CCGCCGCGGCGGCCCCGAAGGCGATGGCGAACTGCTGTGCGGTGGGCACCACGGATGCCGTCAGCACGGTCTCATCCGGGCGACCCGAGGCCAGGATGATCCTGCTCACGTGCGCCCAGCACGTGCCGATGCCCGCCCCGACCAGCACGATGCACGCGGCGATGGCCGGCAGCGGTCCTGCCCCGATCGTCGCCCACAGCCCCACGAAGCCCGCGGTGACCAGGCAGGGGCCGAGGACGATCGCCGCGCGCACGCCGCGGCTCTCGAGGCGGGCGCCGACCAGCGTCGCCATGGTCCACGAGAACGACTGCGATGCCTGCAGGTAGCCGGCCACGGCTGGCGGGACGCCGTGGATCGCCTGCAGCAGGAGCGGGATGAACACGCCGACCGGGCTCGTCGACATGGCGAGCAGGAAGATCGTCCAGAAACCCTGGCCGAGCGGGCGCGCGGGCGACAGCATGTCCCGCGGAAACAGTGACACAGGAGCCCGGCGGTCGAAGCGTACAGCCAGCGTGACCATTGCCGCGGCGGCGACCACCAGCACGGCCTGCAGCGGGGCGGCCGGGACATTGGCCACAGAGCCCACGCAGACGACCGCGGCGCAGAGGACGAGCAGGCGACCGAAGGGCCCACGGCGCGCGGCCGCGCGGGGAGGCGATGCACCGAGCATGCGCCAGGAGAGCGCGGCGGCCACGACCGCCAGCGGCACCATCGTCCAGAACCCCGCGCGCCAGACGCCGCGCGCCGCGAAGAATCCCCCCACCGCGGGTCCGGTCATGGCGGCGGCGCCCCAGGCGGCGGAGATCACCGCCAAGAGGCGTGGCCAGAGGTGCTCCGGGAACAAGGTCTGCACCGCGCCGTACGCCCCGCTGATCAAGAGGCCCGAGCCGAGGCCCTGGGCGGCGCGCCCGGCCACCATCACCGGCATGGTCCACGCCGCAGCGCAGATGACGGTCCCGCCCGCGAAGATCGCCGAGGCGACGAGCAGCCCCACGCGCGCGCCCACCCGTGCCGCGAGCACGGAGAGGCCGGCACTGCCCATGATTGACGTGACGGCATAGGCGGTCGAGCCCCAGGCATAGAAGGGCAGGCCACCGATCTCCAGCACCGCCGACGGGAAGATCGTCGAGGTGATGAACGCGTTCAGGGCGGGGGCGAGGACGCTGAGGGTCACGACGCCGGTGGCGAACGCGTGGCCGCCGTCGACCAGCTCGGCCCACGAGGCGGCCCGCGGCCGAGTCTCGTCGAGGCGCGACCCCGGCGGGCGCACGCGCATCGCGCGAGGATATCTGCACCGACCGAACGAGGTCAACGAGCAGCGACCCTCGGGTCCTTGACATCCTGAGAGGGCTGATTACAGTCGGCGGGACATGACCGCCCCTTCGCCAGACGGGAGACCCCTCGATGACCGCAAGCGTGTTCAGCAGCCTGAAAGTGATCGACTGCGCCAGCTGGATCGCCGGTCCAGCCGCCGCGACGATCTTGTCCGACTTTGGCGCGGACGTGATCAAGGTTGAGCCACCCGGCCTCGGCGATCCCTGGCGCAGCCGCGGGCCATTGCCCGGCCGCACCGTCGACTATTACTGGCAGCTGACCTCGCGCAACAAACGCGGCCTGGCCATCGACCTGAAGCATGAGGACGGCATCGCCGTGCTCCATCGGCTGGTGGCGACGGCGGACGTGTTCGTCACCAACTTTCCGTTACCCGTGCGCGATCGGCTGAAGCTCTCGCCGACGCATCTCCTGCCGCTGAACCCGAGGTTGATCTACGCATCGTTCACGGCCTACGGCGAAGCGGGCGAGGAAGCGGAGAAGACGGGCTTCGATTCGACCGCCTACTGGGCTCGCACGGGGCTGATGGACCAGGTGCGAGCCGCGGACTCGACGCCACCGGCGCGGTCGATGCCGGGCATGGGCGATCACCCCAGCGCCACCGGGCTGTATGCCGCGATCGTCACCGCGCTGTATCGTCGGGAGAGGACGGGCCAGGGCGGAGTGGTGAAGTCGTCGTTATTGCAGAATGGACTCTGGGCCAATGCCTGCGCGGTGCAGACGCGTCTGTTCGGCGAGCACGTGGCCCACCGCCCGCTCCGCGAGGAGGCGCCGAACGCCTTGGCCAACCACTATCGAACCCGGGACGGCCGGTGGTTCATCATGGCGCTGTTCAACGAACAGCGGCAGTTACCCGGATTCCTGTCCGCGATCGGCCGTAAGGATCTGACCGACGATCCGCGCTTTGCCACGCCGGATGCGCGCAAGGCGCACGCACGAGAGCTGGTCGA
>JAXIPH010000133.1:0-3440 GCA_045403035.1 Thermoleophilia bacterium
GCCCCCGCCGTTGGGCCGCCCGGCGTCTGCGGCCTCGGCCTTCGCGCGCCGCGTCCGGAGACGGGTGGTCTGGCTCTCCATGGCGGCGAAGGCCACCCCGACGCGCATCATCGCCAGCCCGGCGGGCGAGGTCATGTCGGCCGCCTCGTGCACGGAGAAGACACGGGCCCCGAGTCGCTCACAGGCGCTCACCACGGCCTCGAACTGGCCGGGCTGGCGCGAGAGCCGGTCGAGCTTCCACACGAGGACGGCCTCGATCGCCCCCCGCTCGAGGTCGCCGAGCATCCGGCGGTAGTCGGGGCGGTCGACGTCCGGCCGGAAGCCAGAGAGGTCCGTGTCCTCGTAGGCCTCGACGATCTCCCAGGCCTCGCGCTCGGCTAGCGCTCTGCAGTCGGCGAGCTGGCGGGCGGTTGCGGTCTGGGTTCCGTCGGGATCGCGGGACAACCGGGTGTAGATGCCGACACGCGTAGGTGTCTTTATACATAATGGTGGTGAGCATGTCCAGAGCCTCCCCACCGCGCACCTCACCCACCACGATCCGGTCGGGCCGCATCCTCAGGGCGTTGCGTACCAGGGCGCGGATGGGGACCGCGCCCACACCCTCGAGGGACGGCGGCCGGCTCTCCAGGCGCACCACGTGGGGCAGGGGGATGCGCAGCTCCGCGGCGTCCTCGATGGTCACCACCCGTTCACCGATCGGAATGAAGGCGGAGAGGGCCGCGAGCGTCGTGGTCTTGCCACTCCCCGTACCGCCCGAGACCAGCAGGTTGCGCCGGGCCCGCACGGCCAGCGTCAGGAGCTCGACCGTGTCCACGTCGAGCGTCCCGAGCGCCACCAGGTCCTCGCAGGTCAGGGGCTGTGCCGAGAAGCGCCGGATGGTGAGCGCCGGCCCGTCGATGGCGAGGGGACGGATGACGGCGTTCACGCGCGAGCCGTCGGGCAGGCGGGCGTCCACCATCGGGCTCGCCTCGTCCACCCGGCGTCCCAGCGGAGACAGAATCCGATCGATCACGTGCAGGAGGTGGGCGTCGTCGTGGAAGCGGGCCTCGACCTGCGCGATGCGCCCGTTGCGCTCGACGAACACGCGCTCGGGTCCGCAGACCATCACCTCGGTCACCGCGGGGTCCCGCAGCAGCGGCTCGAGGGGCCCGAGTCCGAGCGCCTCATCCACCACCGCGGCGACGAGCTCCTCGCGGGCGTCCCCCGTCAGGATCCGCCGCTCCTCGGCGATCATGTCCCGAACGACCTCGGCGAGATCATCCCGGGCGATGCCCGGCTCCCGGACCCGCGGATCGCGAGCCGCCCGCGAGCGCAGATGCTCGACCAGCTCGGCCGCGGGGGGGTCGCCGCTCACGCGAGCGTCTCGGCGAGCTGGGACAGGGCGGCGCCGAGTCCACGCCGCCGTCCGCCGGGCCAGCGGCCGACGCCGATCTGGCGGGCGTCCCGCTCGTCCCAGGGTGCCTCGGCGACCACCTCCACTCCGACGGCGCGCGCGAGGGCGCCGGAGCTCAGCTCGCCGCCACCGGGACCGCCGGAGACGACCAGCCCGCTCCGCCGATCCGCGCCGCCGCCCGCCAGGGCCTCGACCAGCCGGCGGCCCCGCCGCGCCGCGGCGATGGTGGGCGGGCATACGAGCAGCACCCGGGTCGCCGCCTCCGCCGCGGCGATCGCGAGCGACGAGAGGCCCGCACCCGCGTCGAGCACGACGCGGCCCTCGCCGCCGGCGACCCCCACGAGGCGCGCGACCGCCGCCGCATCCCAGGGGGCGTCGGCGCCCGGCGTTCCCGGACCGAGGACCAGCGTCGCGCCGGACGAGTGGGCGTGGCCGGCCTGCCGAAGGTGGCCGACGTCCAGCTCGGCCGACACCGCGACGAGGTCCGCCAGGCCGCGCTCGGCCGACACGCCCCATGCACCGCCGAGGTCACCGCGCTCGACGTCGATCTCCACCAACCAGGTCGCCGCTCCCGTCGCGGCCCAGGCGAGGGCGATTCCACCCGCCACGAGGCTCGCGCCGCATCCCCCGCACGCCCCGACGACCAACACCGCGGCCCTGGTCACGGGGCGTCCGTCTCGTCCGGAGGCCGCGCGAGCAGGCGGACCTCCCGGGCGAAGTTCAGCGCCTCGGTGATCCGGAGGGCCTGGGGGGCCGTCACCCGCAGGAGCGCCTCTCCCGCCACCATCGGATCCCCGGCCGCGGCGCCGTCCGCCGTCGCGAGCACCTCGGCATCGGCGACGACCACCTCGGTCCGGCCGGCGAGGCCCTCTCCCGTCGACGCCACCACGTCGACACGGGCCCCCGGCCCCAGCGTCACGCCGGCTGCCGAGAGCGGAACCGAGACCGCCCGCTCCCCCACCGCGAGCGGTGGAGGCCCGAGGCCGGGCGATCCGCCGAGGCTCGCCTGAGTGAGGGGCTCCCCCGTCGAGACGAACGCCGACGTCCGCCGCCCGATCGCCTCGGCGGGGTCGTGGAGCAGGCCCGGGAGGGCGAGGCCGGCGGGGACCGGGGCCAGCGCGAGGCCGTCACGGGAGAGTTCAGCGTCGATGACGGTGGCCGCCGGCAAGTCCGTTCCCGCCACCACGACCCGGCCGCCGTCGGCGGGATGGGCGGCGGCCCGCAGAGTGAACACAACGGCCAGCAGACCGGCGGCGCCGGCGAGTGCCACCCAGACGCCGGCCCGACGACCGCGCACGCCTCGGATGCGCCTCACGTCTCGTCCCCGTCCACGGGCGCACCGCACCGTCCGCACCGGGCGCCGGACAGGCCGCCCCCGCCGCGGCAACGGCCGCAGGGTCGCCAGCCGCACCGCGCCCAGCGAACGAGCACCGCGGGCCGAAGCGCCGGCATGCGAGGGTCGTCGTCCTCGCCGGAGGTCACCCCCAGGCGATCCGCGGCGCCGGCGAGGGCCTGCAGCGCGCGCAGGGGCGGCGGAGATCCCTCGTGGCCGGCCAGCGCGACGGCGACGACCCACGCGGCCGCGTGCGCGGACGGGGGGAGCCGGACCACCTCGCGCTCCATCACGTCCGCCAGCGCCGACAGCGCCGCGGCCCCCGGATCCGCGGCCGGCGGGCGCACCAGGACAACCGCCCCGGACCCGGCCGCCTCGAGCGCCGCCACGACCGCATCCGCGGCGACCGGCGGCCATGATCCGTCGCGCCGCCGATCGCGGGGAACCACGTGGATCCGATCGAGCCCCTCCGCAGGGATCGCCGACACCACGGACTCCTCGACGACGAGGGAGCTCATGCCGCCACCGGGCACGGCGACGAGGTGGTCAATGGAAGCGAGAGCCGGAAGCACGCGCCGGAGGCGGTGGGGTCGAGCGTCAGCCGCCCGCCGTGCGCCTCGGCGATCTCCCGGGCGATGGCGAGTCCGAGCCCCTTCCCGTGACCCCGCGGAGCGCTGCCGCGCTCGCCGGCCCGGAAGATGCGGTGACGGTCTC
>JAXIPH010000332.1:0-3500 GCA_045403035.1 Thermoleophilia bacterium
TCCAACGTGGCTCCTGGAGGCAATACGGCGGTCGTGGTCTCGGTCGAGACCGGCGGAATCGGGGTCCGACCCGCGTGAGCCCGCTCGTAGCGGATCGGCGACAGGTAGCCCAGGGCGGAATGTCGGCGGCGGGGATTGTACATATGTGGGTGATCCGGGCAAGTGGCCAAAGGGTCCGGATCCGTCACGAGCCTGCCGCCGCTTGCTGGTCGAGGCGCGTGAGGAGGCCGTCGAAGAGCTTCTGGCGGCCGACCTGGCCCTTGCGTTCGGCGTCGTCGCGTTGCTGCTGAAGCGTGGGACGGAAGGCGATCGTGGTGACGAAGAAGGTGCAGGACTCGCAGATGGACTCGAAGTGGCAGTCCATCTCGACGGGCCGGGCGCAGTAGCCGTTGCCGAGCATGCGCCGGTGCATCTCGACGCGGAGGCGACGCATCTCAGTGCCTTCGTCGGCTGCAGGGAGCTGACGCGGTTGATGGTACAGGGCTTCGACCTTCTCGGTGACCTTGAAGTACTCGTCGGCGACGGTCTTGTCGGCAATGCGCGCATAGACCATGGTCATGGCGAGGGTCTTGTGGCCGAGTAGGGCGGCAATGGCGTCGAGGCTCATCCCGCGGTTGATGGCCTGGGTGGCGAGCGTGTGACGAAGCTGGTGCGCGGTGACGTGCCCGATCTCCGCGTCGGCGCCGAGGCGGCGCAACGCGTGGGCGACGCGCCGCGCGGGGATGGGACGGTGGCGTTCGAGCAGGAGTCGGTCGGAGCGCAGGCCGGTGGGTCGGTGGTGGGCAATCCAGTCGTCGAGAAGGGCCTTGAGCTGCGGGTGGAGGGGGAGGTAGCGGTCGTTGTGGAGCTTGCCGATCGGGATGCGGAGCCAGTAGGCGGAGCCGATCTGAACGTCTGCGTCAACGGTGAGCGCCCGGAGTTCGCTTGAGCGCATGCCGGTGCGGGCCAGCAGCTCGACGATCAGGCGGGCGAGCGGGTCCGGATCCGCCCGTGACGTCCGGAGGAGCTTGGCGGCCGCGGCGTCGTCGAGGAACCGGGGGAGCGGCTTGTCGACGATCGGCAGGTCACCCGCGAACACGAGCGGTCGTTGGGGCGGGTTGGGGTAGCCCCAGTCGGTGATCCGGTCGAAGAAGCAATGCAAGTTGATGAGACGATTCTTGATGCTGATCCGGTGCAACGGCCGGCCGGTGCGTAGGCCGTGCTTGGTGGCCAGCCAGGCTTTGAAGGCCTCGATGTGGTGGCGTTCGAGATCGGCGCAGCTGGCCACCTTCGGGTGGTGGTCGGCCAGCCAGGTGCCGAACTCGCGCAGATCGTGTTCGATGTGCGCCACCGTCGCCGGCCGCAGACTCAGGGTGATCTGGTCGACGTAGCGGCGCGCCACCTCGGTGATGCCTGGTGCGACGACCGCCCACCCGCGCACCGAGACCGGTGCTCGGGTCCGTGCCCGCGTGAAGGTATCGAGCCGCCCGGCATGGAACAGCGTGAGCTGCAGTCGGTGGAAGATGGCCGCCATGTTGCGTCCGGCACACGGGGATCCGCGGGCGATGAACGCGTCGATGATTGCGGTGCGGGCCCGCTGGAACTCGGCGGGGCCGATCGCATCCGGTGGGGTGCCGGTGAAGGCCGTGATCTTGGCGAGCGTCGACCACTGCAGCCTCGTGTCGGCGGGGCGAATCCCGAGCCGCGCGGCGGCCGTGACGAACCACGTGTGGGCGTCGGGACAGTAGTGGCGCGCGGCGATTCCCAAGCGGAGGTCCGCGCGACTCAGGACGTCGGCGGTGACGGTGAGCTGGCCGGTGACCATCAGCCACGCCGCGAACGCCGGCGC
This sequence comes from Thermoleophilia bacterium, assembly GCA_045403035.1. GTDB lineage: Bacteria > Actinomycetota > Thermoleophilia > Miltoncostaeales > Miltoncostaeaceae > CAVXDY01. Next base: position 1,829 of record JAXIPH010000332.1, read on the forward strand.
CTTCTGAGTCGCGTCGAGCTGCCGGGCTGGCGACAGCCGCGCCCAGTCGCCCGCCCGCTGGAGCCGCCCGGAGAACGTTCGGGCGGCTTGCTCCGTCGTGCGCCACGGCGTGAGCCCGGCCAAGCCGAGGGCCGTCACGAACCGGTCGACCAGGTCGACCTGGGCGTCGGCGAGACGGAGCGGGGCGGCCATCACCCGCCTGGCGTGGCCTGGGCGTCGATCGCCTCGGACGCTCGGCGATACTCCCCGGCCAGCCAGTCGTTGGCGAGGTGCAGATACAGCCGGGTGGACTCGATCGACCGATGCCCGGCTTGCGCCTGGATGGCTTCCAGGGCCATGCCGGCTTCCCGGAGCCGCGTGAAGCACGTGTGGCGCAGCTGGTGGCACGTGAGCCGCGCCAGGCCGGCCCGCGTGCGGGCGCTGGTGACGATCTCGTCCAATCCGGCCGCGGTCAGCGGCTGGCCGCGGCCCGGGCCCTTCAACACAACGAACACGCGGTCCGTCGACGAGGGGCGGGGCCGTTCAGTCTCGAGGTAGGCGGCGACGCTGAGGAAGAAGCGCGGCGAGAGAGGCACGATCCGCTGGTGTCCACCCTTGCCCTCGGCGATGAACACGCGCTTCTCTCCGGGACGGAGGTCCTCCAGGCGCACCCCGAGGACCTCGCCGCGGCGAAGCCCACCCAGCAGCATCGCCTCGACCATGGCCCGGTCGCGCCGCGTGCGGAGCGCGGCCAGCAACGCGTCGACCTCCTCCGGGTTGATCACACGCGGCAGCGTGCGCGGGGTTCGGATGAGCGGGACGCCTCGCACGGTCCGGTGGCCGGGTCGGCGCAGCGCCAAGCCGCGCGGCACCGGATTGCGGAGCACCCCGGTGTCGCCCCGAACGATCAGGTACTCATAGAGCCCCGCGATCGTGGCCAACCGGCGCTTGATGGTGCGCGCCGAGAGACCCGGCTCCCCGTCCTCGATCCGCACGACCGTCGCGCCCCGGCGGGGCGCGCGCTGGCGCGTGATGAAGGCCAGCACGTCGGCCGTGGTCACCTTGGCCGGGTCCGTGTCGATGATCGAGAAGAACACCTTCAGGTCGAATGCGGTGGCCAGCACGGTATTCCACCGAGCACGGCCCGCGATGAACTCCAGGAAGGCGTCGAGGAGCGGGTGCCCGAGGTGGACCTGCTCGCTCTCACCCGCCCCGGAGGAGCGGACCAGACAGGGCACGAACCCCACGGTCACCTCCTGCGGTGGCGTTGACCCGACCCTCGCCCACCCTAACCGAGGAGCGACGGATCACCCGCATATCGTGACCACGGGAAGAAGTTGTGGCAGTGGGCGCGGGCATCCTGGATCGAGCCGAACCGCGCCGGGAAGGCCGGTCGGTACTTCAGCGTCTTGAACTGGGCTTCGGAGAACGGGTTGTCGTTGGACACGTGCGGCCGGCTGTGGGTCTTCGTAATCCCCAGGTCGGCCAGCAGGAACGCGACGGACTTCGAGGTCATCGCCACGCCGCGGTCGGCGTGGATCGTCAGCTCCTCGCGGGCGATGCCCTGGCGGACGCACGTCTCGCGGATAAACTGCTCGGCCAGGGTCGCGCTCTCGCGATGAGCGACCATCCAGCCCACGACGTAGCGGCTGAAGACATCGAGCATGACGTACAGGTAGAAGTAGGTCCACTT
>JAXIPH010000311.1:0-2861 GCA_045403035.1 Thermoleophilia bacterium
GCGCCGGCGCTCGGCGCGAGGGCGGCCCCGCTGGTGGAGTCGGGGGTGGCGGAGGTGCCGCGGCTCGACTTCGCCCTGCATCGCGTCGGCCCCAATCCCGCGCGCAGCGACGTGTGGGTGGAGTTCAGTCTCGCCGACGGCAGCTCCGCATCGGTGGAGCTGATCGACATCGCGGGCCGTCGCATCGCCGGGCGCGAGGTGGGCTCCTTCGGGCCGGGCCGACACCGGCTCGAACTGCGGGAGAATCTAGCGGCCGGCGTCTACCTCGTCCGCCTCGCGCAGGGCGCGCGGACGCGCGTGATGAAGGTCGCCGTGCTGAAGTAGGCGGGGACCTACGGCCGCGCCAGCACGGTCTCCGGGGGCGCCCGGAGGGCCCGCGCGACCGGATGCAGGTTCTGCCCCGGGTCCGCCCACGGCGTGCGGCGGAAGAAGAAATCCACCCGCGCCTGCGGGCTCTTCGCGAACGCGCTGTCGGCGGCGACGCGAGCCCGGAAGTCCTTCGCGAGGGCCGGATTCTCGCGCAGCATCCGCCGCGCGATCGGCTCCATGACGTAGTCCTCCCCGTACTCCTTGGGTTCCAGCACCGTGTCGAACACGTTCCAGTACATGAGCCCGTCCGGCGCCTGCGCCTCGAACAGGTGCACGGCCACGGCGGCCGAGCGCTGGTCGAGCGGCACCCACACGTCGCCCGGGCCGTAGGCGCGCACCTTGCGCTCCAGCTCGACCCGGGTGACCGTGATCGGGCGGTGGCCCTCGCCCGAGCGGGGCGCGGCGCTCCACTCCACGATGCGCTGTACCTCGACCGTGTCCCGCCAGGCGGCGGCGAACCGTCGGTAGGCCACACGATGGACGTCGAGACGATCCACGGCGTCGGTCCACTCCTGCGGGACGACGTATCCGGCCGGCTGGCGCACGGTGAGCGTGGGCACGCTCTCGCGGAAGTAGGGAACCCAGGTGTCCCACAGCTCGTTCGTGTAGCGCGGCACCGTCCCCCCCGTGATGTCGCTGTGCTCCCAGCGGGTGGTCCAGCCCTTGAACTCGAGCGAGTCGCGGCGCTCGCCGACGCGCGTGCTCAACACCACTCCCCGCCTGGCCGGATCGGTCTGGCGGCCGCGCGCGATCGCATCGGACTCGGCGGCGGCGACCGCGCGCGTGAGCGCCCGCGGGCGGGCTGCGATCTCATCGAGCAGCGCCACCATCAGGTCGTAGGTCGCCCGCACGCGGGTGGCGTAGGGCTTGAGCATGTGGGTCTCGACCAGGATCCCCGGCCGGCCATGGAGCGGCGTGTAGCCGGTCGAGAAGCGCGGAGGGTAGTTCGACGTCGCCACGCCGCCACGCGGGTCGCTGCCGCGGACGAAGTCGAAATAGGGCGCGGTGAGGTGTCCCATCTCCTTCGTGCGCGGCACGACCCGGCCTTCGACGGCTTCAGTCAGCCAACGATCGACCGCCGGCGCGACGACCGGGCCGTAGTTGTAAGCAAGGCTCAGATCGTGCCGGAAGTCGGCCCCGTCGGTGGTGTGGTTGTCCACCATCAGATGCGGCCACCAGGTCGTATAGACGTTCGCGATGAGCGACCGCATCTCGGGGGTCTCGACCTTGAGATAGTCGCGGTTCAGGTTGAGCCCGATCGGCGTGAAGCGCCAGCCCATCATCTCGGGGCCGTTCTGGTTGATCCGGTTGTAGTGGCTGCTTCGCTCGTGGGCGTCCACCGAGAGGATGGGCAGGATCAGCACAATGACGCTGTCGACGACCGCGGCGTGCCGGTTCAGCACGACCATGTCGCGAACGAGCTCGAGGCAGGCGTCCTTGCCCTCGATCTCGCCGGCATGGATGCCGTTCTGGATCAGCACCACCGGCTTGCCGGTCGCGTGCGCGAGCTCGGGCGTGAACGCCCGGTCCTTCGAGATGATGACGAGCGGCAGCTCGCGCCCCTGGCCGGAGGTGCCGTAGCTCGTGACCCGAATCCAGCGGGAACGCGCTTCCAGCAGGCGGCAGAAGCGCATCGTCTCCTCGAAGTCCGGCGTGAGGCGATAGTCCGACTTCTCCGCGCGCGTCTTCCAGTAGTTGGGAGCCTGCTCGGTCGGCGGGCGCGCCGGCAGGTTGGCCGACGGCAGCGGCGCGAGCTGCGGGGGAGTCGAGGGAGGCTGGGCGAAAGACTGGGGTGCGGCGATGGCGAGCATACCGAGGAGCAGCAGCGTGCGGATGATCATCCACGAAAGGTAGCACAGGGGCCACGCGGCCCCGCGCTGCCGGCGCTCAGTCCAGCGTCACGCCGAGCTCGCCCACACCCAGGTTCACCGCGACGCGCGAGACACCGGTGCCCTCGCCCCAGCGCACCTTCTGCCCGAGCCAGCCCGAGCCCTCGATGCTGCGGCCGGCCACCGACAGCGATGCCTCGCCGATCCCGACCCCGAGGCGGACCGAGCGCACATCGTCCTCGCGCAGCACGATCGCCACCTCGCCGGCGCCCACGTCCACGTTGAGATCCCCGCGCACGCCCTTGATCGTGAGCTCCCCGGCGGGAAAGTCGACCTCGAGCGACTTGCCCTGAGGCACGAGGATGCGTCCGCGGATGTGGAATCGGAGCGCGGACACCGTGGACATGCCGTCCACCCGCACCTCGAGCGTGTTCCCGTGGCGGCTCGACTCGAGGTCCAGGCGCGACGCCCGCTCCTGGCAGCGGGAGTCGTCGAACGAGCAGTGCACGTCCAGCTCGGCCCGCAGCCGGCCGTCGGGGCTGGGCTCGATGCGCACCGAGCCCGGCGGCAGGCGCAGCTCCACACGCTCGACGCCGGCGGTGGCGAAGCCGCCGGTCAGGCTGCGCACCCGACGATGGTCGTCGGCCGCGGCCGGCAGCGTCA
>JAXIPH010000239.1:0-5153 GCA_045403035.1 Thermoleophilia bacterium
GGCCGGCCCTAGGAGGGCAGGAGCTCTGTCGCGTGTGAGGACGGCGACGGGATCGGCTCGGCCGGCGCGGGCTCCGTGATCTGGGCGAGCAGCAACCTCAGGTCCTGGGGACGGTTGGCCGCGCGCAGGGCGTCCTCCGGCTTCACCCGCCCCGCCTGGACGTGGGCCAGGAGCGCCTGGTCGAAGGTCTGCATGCCGTAGTAGGAGCCCTCGCGGATGACCTCGGTCAGCCGCCCGGTCTCCTCGGGGTTCTGGATCATCTCCTGGGCGCGCCCGGTGGTGACGATCACCTCGACGGCCGCGACGCGGCCGGCGCCGTCGGCGCGACGGACCAGCCGCTGCGAGATCACGCCGCGCAGCGTGGCGGCCAGCATCGCGCGCACCTGCCTCTGCTGGTGCTGCGGGAAGAAGCCCACGGTGCGGTTCACCGTCTCGGTGGCGTCCACGGTGTGCATGGTGGAGAGCACCAGGTGGCCCGTCTCGGCCGCGTTCAGCGCGGTCTCCACGGTGGACAGGTCGCGGATCTCCCCGATCATGATCACGTCGGGGTCCTGGCGGAGCACGCGGCGCAGGGCGTCCGCGAAGGTGCCCGTGTCGGTCCCGACCTCGCGCTGGTTGATGATCGAGCGGCGGTCGCTGTGGAGCACCTCGATGGGGTCCTCCACGGTCACCACGTGCTTGCTCGACACGCGGTTGATGCGGTCGATCATGGCGGCGAGGGTGGTGCTCTTGCCGGAGCCGGTGGCCCCGGTCACGAGGACGATCCCCCGCTCCTCGTCGGCGAGCCGGGCGACGACGGCCGGCAGGCCGAGGTCCTCGAGCGCCGGCACCGAGGCCGGCACGGTCCGCAGGACCAGGCTGATCGAGCCACGCTGCCGGAAGGCGCTCACGCGGAAGCGCCCGACGCCCGCGCACGAGTAGGAGAAGTCGACCTCTCCGGCGCGCTCGAACTCTGACTTCTTCCCGATCTGGCCGCCGAGCAGCTCGTCCAGGATGCGCTCGGTATCCCCACGGCTCACCGAGGGCTGGTCGGGAACCCCCCGCAGCTGCCCGTGCACCCGCACCACCGGGGGGGCGGGGACCTTCAGGTGCAGGTCGCTCGCGCCGACGTCGACAAGGTGCGCAAGGAGGGCCGGAAGCCGGATCATGCTCTGCCCATCGGCAGGGCTCGCGCCGAGCATGAGGCGAGCGCACTGCGCTCAAGTCCGGTACCCCCGCGCCGATGAGCCGGGTGGAATGACACGTCGTCGTCACACGCCCTTCGTCCTCACCACGCTGGCGGTACTCGCCCTGGCGCCGATCCCGAACGCCGTCGCCGAGACGCTCGCCGAGGTGCAGAACCGCCTCGAGCGCACGTCCGCTCAGCTCGCCCAGGTGCGCACGCGCGCCGAGAGCGACACGAAGGCCGCGCGCGAGGCCGCCATCGACTCGGCCCGCGACCTCGAGCGGAGCAAGTCGGAGCTCATCGACCGTGAGTACGTGCTCGTGAAGGAGGCCGCCCGCGCGGCCAAGGAGGCCGCCGCCCAGGCCGCCGCGGCGAATGTCCCGGTGGCGTCCGGAGCTTCAACGGCCTCGCTGGTGCCCCGCGCCTCGGGCGCCTTCGGCTCCGGCCTGGCGGCGACCGCGGGGCTGGAGAAGTTCACCTCCTTCCCGGCCGCCCCCGCCACCACCGGCGGCGTCGACGCCGCCGCGCTCGACGCCTACCTCGTCGCCAAGGGAAGCCCCCTCGCGGGCGCCGGCGCCGCCTTCGTGGCGAGCGCGGGCCAGGTGGGCCTGGACCCCCGCGCGCTCGTCGCCATCTCCGGCGCTGAGACCAGCTTCGCCACCTACGGCCCGTCGCAGCTGATCCACAACCCGTTCGGCCTCGGCCCCGGTCGCGTCTATCCGTCGTGGGAGGAGGCCATCGCGGCCGCCGCCGGCAACCTGGCCGGCCCCCTCTACCTCGGCGCGGGCAAGACCACGATCGGACAGGTCAGCGGCACATGGGCCCCACTCGGCGCCGTCAACGACCCGAACAACATGAACTCCAACTGGACGCGCAACGTGAGCCGCTACTACGCCGAGATGGGCGGGGATCCCGCCTCCTCGATCTTCAGCGCCGCCTCCCTCGCGCCCGGCCCGGCGTTCGGGTCGGTCATCGGCACCCAGGTCGCGATGGACGCGCTCTCCCACCTGGGCGAGCCCTACGTCTGGGGCGGCGAGAACCCGGAGAGCGGGTTCGACTGCAGCGGCCTGGTCAAGTACCTCTACGGGCAGCACGGCGTCGCGCTTCCCCGCGTGGCCGACGCCCAGGCCCGCGTGGGCACGTCGATCCCGCCCTCCGGCCTCCAGGCCGGCGATGCCGTCTTCTTCGCCGACTCCTCGGGCTACATCGGCCACGAGGGGCTCTACCTCGGCAACGGCCAGTTCGTCCACGCCCCGCACTCGGGCGACGTCGTGAAGGTGTCGTCGCTGCTCGAGGCGGGCTACGCCTCTCGGTACGCGGGCGCCCGCCGCTATGCCTAGGGCGGATCTGCTCAGGTCGGCCCGCCGGGGGCCGATGGGGTTCGCGGCATGAACGCCCTCTCCTCCCCCATCTGGCTCGCCCCGGCCCTCGCCGGCGTCATCGGCCTCGCCCTCGGATCGTTCTTCACGGTGCTCATCGAGCGCTGGCCGGCCGGGCGCTCGCTGGTGAGCCCGCGCTCCTCGTGCGACCGCTGCGACCGCGCCCTCTCGCCGCTCGAGATGGTGCCGGTGCTCTCCTGGATCGCCCTGCGGGGGCGCTGCCGCGGCTGCGGAGAGCGGGTGCACGCACGCTACGCGGCCGTGGAGATCACCACCGCAGCCCTCGCGGCCGGCGCCATCGCCGCCTTCGGGCCCACGTGGCGCGGCCTCGCGGTGGCGATCCTGCTCGTGGCTCTCGTGCCCGTGGTGGTCATCGACCTGCGTCACAAGCTGATCCCGGACATCGTGGTGCTGCCGGCGGCGGTCGCCGGCCTGGCCGCCGCCGTGCTGGCGGATCCCGGTCGCTGGTGGGTCCCGGTGGCGAGCGCGCTGGGCGCCGCCGCGTTCCTCGCCCTGATCGGTCTGGTCCGCCCCGGCGGCATGGGCATGGGCGACGTCAAGCTCGGCCTGCTGCTGGGCGCGGTGCTCGGCTCGGCCGTCGTGCCGGCGCTTGCCACGGCATTCGCGGCGGGCGCCCTGATCGGCCTGGTCCTCCTCGCCGCCCACGGCGCCGCCGCGCGCCGGACGGCCGTTCCCTTCGGACCCTTTCTCTCGGCCGGAGCGCTGGTGGCCCTGGTGTGGGGCCACACCCTCATCGACTGGTACCAAGGACAGGTGGCGTGATGGCCTCATTGGGCGCGACCCGCGACGCAGTGGCCCTCGACATCGGATCGAGCTCGCTGAAGGCCGCGCAGGTGAAGCACGGCCGCGGCGGCTACTCGGTGGGCCGCACCGCCGTGCGCCCCCTGCCCGAGGGCATCGTCGCCGACGGCCAGGTGATCGACGCCGACGCCGTCGGCTCCGAGATCAAGCGCATGTGGCGTGAGGAGCGTCTGCCCGGCGGGCGCGTGCGCCTGGGCGTCGCCAACTCCCAGGTCTCGGTGCGGACCCTGGAGCTTCCCCACATGGACAACGCCGACGAGCTCCGTGCCGCGGTGGAGTTCGAGGCCGGCGAGGTCATGCCGATCCCGTTGCACGAGGCGATCCTCGACTTCCAGCCCCTGCCCGCCCTCGAGGGCGACCCGCAGGACTACCAGCGCATCGTGGTCGTGGCCGCCCAGCGCGAGATGATCGAGCGCCTGGTGCAGACCCTGCACCACGCCGGTCTCCGCGCGGCCGGCGTCGACCTCGAGGCCTTCGCCCTGCTGCGGGCGCTCCTGCCTCCCGCCGCGCCCGACTCCGAGCAGCGCGCGCAGGCCCAGGTGGTCTGCCACGTGGGCAACTCCCACACCAACGTCGTCGTGTCGGTGAACCGCCAGTGCGAGTTCGTCCGCCTGGTCCCGTTCGCCGGCTCGCAGCTCACGGCGGCCATCGCCCGCGGGACCGACCTCTCGATGACCGAGGCCGAGGCCCTGAAGGTGGCGTGCGGACTCCTCGGCGACATCCCCGAGGGCTGGAGCGCCGAGAAGGTGCGCGACGTCCGCCGCGCCCTCGCCTTCGGAGCCCGCCCGCTGGTGGACGAGGTTCGGCGCTCGCTCGACTTCTACCGGTCACAGCCCACCGCGCGGCCCATCGAGCGAATCGTGCTCGCCGGCGGCACGTCGCTGTGCGCCGGCCTGGACCGCTACCTGCAGCAGGCCCTGAGCATCCCGGTGCTGGTGGGCGACCCTCTGTCCAACATCTCCGACGGCGGCGGCGTCGGGCCCGATCTGGCGGCCTACGCCGACGTGGCCCTCGGGCTCGCCCTGACCGAGGAGTCTTCCCGATGAGGGCCGTCAACCTCCTGCCGGCCAAGGAGCGCGGCCGCTCGCTCCAACTCACCCGGAGCCAGGTCGCCATCGTCGGCGCCGTGGCCCTGGCCAGCGCCCTCGGCTACTGGGGCTACTCGACGCATGCGGACGCGAGCGATGCCCAGGCGGCGCTGGCGGCGGCACGGGCCGAGCGCGACCAGGTCGAGGCGGAGCTTCAGCGGCGCACGGCCGACGGCGCGGGCGCCGCGTCCCTCCGCCTCGGGGATATCGCCGTCGCGGGACTGTCCTCGGGCCGGACCGACGGGGAGCGCCTGCTGCGCCGCGTGGCAACGGTGACCCCGTCGAGCGTCTGGTACGGCAACATCACCCTCGACGCCGGGGGCTCCGGCGACGCGGACGCCGCGGTCACGGGTGCCGTGGCCACCACCGGCTCCAACCTGAGCCTCGACGGCTTCACCTTCTCCCACACCCAGGTCGCCCGCCTGATGGCCCGCGTCTCGGCCGTCAGCGGGCTGGGCGAGCCCCACCTGATGAGCAGCAAGGTCGAGCTGAAGGGGGGACGCAGCGTCATCCACTTCCAGATCCTCGCGCCGCTCGACTCCTCCCCAACTCCCGCCACGACCGGAGCGACCACCCCATGAGGCTCACGCAACGCGATCGCATCATGGTCCTCGTGCTCGCCGCGGGCATCGTGCTGTTCGCCGGGTGGTGGTTCGCCATCAAGCCGGCCGGTGCCGACGCCACGGCCGCCCGCACCGA
>JAXIPH010000193.1:0-12540 GCA_045403035.1 Thermoleophilia bacterium
GTGCCGCGACAGGTAGGCGTGGGCGGTCCGCGGCGGGCCGAGGGCCTCGGGCAGCTCGAGGCGGCCGGGGTCGAGCGGGACCAGGTCGTAGTTGCCGCCCTCGCTCGCCCGGACCAGCTCCGCCTGGCGGGGCGAGAGCAGGGTCACCACCGCGTCGATGTCGGTCGCCCGCGACGGATGGAGGGTGGCCGGGATGGCCCCGTAGCGCGTGATGTGCGCCGAGTAGACGGCGTCGGCTCCCAGCAGCCGCGCCCTCGCCACCGGCACCGCCCAGCCCGGCTCGTGGGCCGCGAGCTTGCGCCGCAGCTGGCTCGGGGCGGCGTTCGAGCCGTAGCCCACCAGGGCGATCCGCTCGCCCAGGGGCTCTCCCAGCCGCTCCAGCCGCTCCTCCAGCCCGGCCGCATCGAGGGGGAGCACCTCCCCGTCGGCCAGGAGGTAGCCCTCCGAGAGGCGCTCGTAGGGGTAGGCGAGCGCCCGCCCGAGGATCTCGTCGGGCCCTAGGCCGGCGATCGCGACCAGGCGCTCAGGTCGCGACCGATCAGCTCCCCCAGCTCGCCCACGTCCTCGCGGAAGAACTCGCGCAGCTCACGGTCGAGGGCCGGGTCGAGCTCCTGGCGGCCGGTGACCTGGCGGTTGCGGTGGCGCAGCCGGTCCATCACCCCGAGGCGCTCGACGCCGGACACCCTCTTCACCCCGCGGGCGGCCGCCACGAGGGTCCGCGGCGGGCGCTGGGTGAAGCGCGCCAGCGACTCGGCACGGTGGACCTTGTTCTCGTTGACCCGGGGGAAGTCGGTGCGGCCGTCGTCCGGAACGCCCAGGAAGGCGAGCGACTCGCGATACACCGCGGCCGTGTCGGCGCGCAGGTCGTCGAAGACGATCACCTTCACCTGCCGGTGCGGGAAGGATTCGTAGACGCGGCGCAGCTGCGCGCCGAGGCGGGCGGCGTCTCCGTACTGGAGGAACTCCGGCACGCGGGCGGTGGCGGGCACGGCCTCGCCGCGACGCCGGGCCTGCTGCAGCCCCCAGGCCTCGGCCACGCTCGGACGGTCCTCGTCGAGCGTGTAGAGCAGCTGGGAGTGCAGCGAGGGGACCAGCTCGGCCGGGTTGCGCACCATCACGATGACGCGCGCGGCGGCGTCGAACTCCGCGATGTTGCGGGCGGCGTCCTCGGAGTAGAGGTACCACACCGACGCCTCCCCCACCGCGAGGTGGCTCTCGTCGGCCTCCGCGAAGAGCCCCAGGTAGTGCTGCTCGGTGCGCTGCCCGGGGGCGTAGTAGTAGTCGAAGTCGCGGCAGAAGTAGTGCGGCTCCTTCGGGCGCGAGACGAACACCCGCGGGTGCCGGCGCAGATACTCGCTGAGCGCGGTGGTTCCGCACTTCGGCGCGCCGAGGATGAAGAAGTCGGGCCTTCGTGGCACGGCCGGCGAGACTAGCAACCCGGTCCCGCGCGCGACCCGGTCGCGGTCGATAGCGTCCGGCGCCATGGAGACCACGGGCGACGTGCGGTCCGCCGCGCCGCACCACGCCGACCGGAAGCCCACGGCGGCGCTGGTCCTCGGCATCGTGAGCGTGGTCACCGGCTTCCTGGCGGTTCCGCTGCTGGCGGCGGTGGCGGCCATCACCCTCGCGTCGCTGACCTTCCAGGACATCGATGCCGGCCTCACGCCTCCCGGCCGGCGGGGCAACGCCGTCGCCGGGATGGTCTGCGCCATCGCGGCCCTCTGCATCTGGATCCCGGTCTTCGTGGCCGTGGCGATCGCGGAGTCGTGAGCGGCCGCGGTCGCCGGACGATCGCGCCGCCCCGCTGGAGCGCCGCATACGCGGGCGTGGTGGCGGGGCTCGTCGTGGTGATCGCGGCCTTCCTGCCCTGGTACACGACCAACCTCGGCGAGCCCTTCTCACCCGCCAGCGTGAGCGGCTGGGACTCCACCAACTTCGCCCGCGGCGCGGTGATCGCGGCCGCGGTGGCCGCCATCGCGGCGGGAGCGCTGGCGCTGGAGGAGCGCGGCTCGCTGGTGCTCGACCCGCAGACCGGCGAGACGCTCGCCTGGGTCGTCGTCGGGGCCTTCGGGCTGGCGCTGGTGCTGGTGGGCTACCGCCTGCTGGTCATGCCCGAGCCGGCCGACCTGCTCTCGCGCCAGATCGGCGTCTACCTCGCGACCGCCGCCGCGGTGCTCGGGGTGCTCAGCGGCCTGGGGCTCCTGGCCACCCGGCGCTGACGACGCTCGAGACCCCTCCCGGGCGCGCGGTATCACTCTGATACCATCCTGCGCATGGCGATGACCCTCCGCCTCACCGAGGACGAGCAGCGCGCGCTGCGGGAGCGCGCGGAGGCCGAGGGCATCTCGATGCAGGAGGCGGCACGGCGCGCGGTCCGCGAGTACGTCGCCCACGGCCGCCACCGCGACCGGGTGTCGGTGGCGACGACGCGCGTGATGGAGGCCCACGCGGACGCCCTTGATCGCCTCGGACGGTGAGCGGGGAGGTCGAGTACCTCGACCCCGAGGATCTCGTCGCGCTCGCCATCCGGCTCCTCGGCGATCCGCCTCCGATCCGAGACGCCGGTCTGCTGGGGTCGGCGGCCGCCCGGCCGCGAACGACGATCTTCGGCGAGGACGCCTATCCGGACCTCTGGGCGAAGGCCGCGGCGCTGCTTCAGTCGATCGTCAAGGGCCACCCGCTCGTCGATGGCAACAAGCGCCTCGGATGGCTCGCGGTCGCCGTGTTCCTCGAGATCAACGGCGTCGAGGCCTCGGCGGCGTCCGGCGACGCGGTGGTCCCCCTGGTGATCGACGTCGCCGCCGGCGACCGGACCATCGAGGAGATCGCCACGGGTCTTCGGCGGCTGACCGGTCGCGGATGAGGTCGCGGTCGTGACTGTGGGCCACGCTGGTGGCCCCGGCGTCCTTGACCGCCCGGGCGAGCGCCAGCTCGCGGGCCCCGGTCGAGGGTCGCGCGAGGGCCGCGTAGCGATTGCCGCCGGCGCCCTCCATCGGGACGTCGCCGCCCCGCACGACGGGCACTACGCCACCGCTTCGGCCCGCTGCGCCACGGCGAAGGTGAGGTCCTCGCCCTCCACGCCCACGACGACGTGGTCCCCGTCCCTCACCTCGCCTGCCAGCATCTTCTGGGCGAGCGGGTTCTCCAGCCGCCGCTGGATCAGGCGCTTCAGCGGCCGGGCCCCGTAGGCCGGGTCGTAGCCCTCGCGGCCGAGCAGCTCCCGGGCCGCCTCGGTCAGCTCCAGCTCCACGCCGCGGTCGGCCAGGCGCGCCCGCAGGCGCCCGGCCTGCAGCTCCACGATCTCGGCGAGCTGCTCCCGGTCGAGGCGGCGGAAGACCACGATCTCGTCCACCCGGTTCAGGAACTCGGGCCGGAAGTGATCGCGCAGGGCTCCCAGCACGCGCTCCTCGGCGATGTCCTCGACGATGCCGTCGGCGAGGAACTGGCTGCCGATGTTGCTGGTCATGATCACGACGGTGTTGGTGAAGTCGACGATCCGCCCCTGGCCGTCGGTCAGGCGGCCGTCGTCCAGGAGCTGGAGGAGCACGTTGAACACATCGGGGTGGGCCTTCTCGATCTCGTCGAGCAGCAGCACCGAGTAGGGGCGGCGGCGGACGGCCTCGGTCAGCTGGCCGCCCTCCTCGAAGCCCACGTAGCCGGGCGGCGCGCCGATGAGGCGGGCCACGGCGTGGCGCTCCATGTACTCGCTCATGTCGATGCGCACCATGGCGCGCTCGGCGTCGAACCTGAACTCGGCGAGCGCGCGGGCGAGCTCGGTCTTCCCCACGCCGGTCGGGCCGAGGAAGATGAACGAGCCGATCGGCCGGCCGGCTTCCGAGAGGCCGGCGCGGGCGCGGCGCAGGGCGTTGGCCACGGCGCTGACGGCGGCCTCCTGCCCCACGAGCCGCTCGTGCAGGCGCTCCTCCATGTGGAGCAGCTTCTCGACCTCGCCCTCCAGGAGGCGGCTCACCGGGATCCCGGTCCAGGACGCGACGACGTCGGCGATGTCCTCCTCGTCGACCTCCTCCTTCAGCATCCTCCGGGTCTCCTGCTTCTCGGCCAGCTCGTCGTTGGCGGCCTCGAGCGCCTTCTCGAGCTCGGGGAGGGTGCCGAAGCGCAGGCGGGCGGCCCCCTCGAGGTCCGCCTCGCGCTCGGCGCGCTCGAGCTCCTGGCGCGCCGCCTCGATCTGGCCCTTGATGTCGCGGATGCGGGCGATGATCGTCTTCTCCTGCTCCCAGTGCGCGCGCATCGCGTCGGCCTCCTCGCGAAGCCCGGCCAGCTCCTGGGCGATCGCGTCGCGCCGCGTCGCCGAGGTCGCGTCGGTCTCGGCCTCCAGCGCCTGCTGCTCGATCTCGAGCTGCATGATGCGCCGCTGCACGACGTCGAGCTCCGCGGGTACCGAGTCGATCTCGATGCGCAGGCGGCTCCCGGCCTCGTCGATCAGGTCGATGGCCTTGTCGGGCAGGAAGCGCGAGGTGATGTAGCGGTCCGAGAGCCGGGCCGCGGCCACCAGGGCCCCGTCCTGGATGCGCACCCCGTGGTGGACCTCGTAGCGCTCCTTCAGGCCGCGCAGGATGGCGACCGTCGCCTCGACGGAGGGCTCGCCCACCATCACGGGCTGGAAGCGGCGCTCGAGCGCGGCGTCCTTCTCCACGTGCTTGGGGTCCTCGTCGAGCGTCGTGGCGCCCACCGCCCGCAGCGCACCGCGGGCCAGCATCGGCTTCAGGAGGTTCGCGGCGTCCACCGCGCCCTCGGCCGCGCCGGCGCCCACGATGGTGTGCAGCTCGTCGATGAACAGGATCACCTGGCCCGCGGCGTCCTCGATCTCCTTCAGCACCGCCTTCAGGCGGTCCTCGAACTCGCCGCGGTACTTGGCGCCCGCCAGCAGGGAGCCGACGTCGAGCGCCACGACGCGCTTGCCGGCGAGGCCCTCGGGGATGTCCCCGGCCACGATCCGCTGCGCGAGTCCCTCCACGATGGCGGTCTTGCCGGTGCCCGGCTCGCCGATCAGGACCGGGTTGTTCTTGGTGCGCCGGGAGAGGACCTGGATCACGCGCCGGATCTCCTCGTCGCGGCCGATGACCGGGTCGAGCTCGCCGCGCTCAGCGCGCTCGGTGAGATCCTGCCCGTAGCGCTCGAGCGCCTGGTACTTCTCCTCGGGGTTGGGGTCGGTCACGCGCGCCGAGCCGCGCACCGCCTGGAGGGCGCGCAGGAGCCCGGCCCGCGACACCCCGCTGGACGTGAGCGCCTCACGGGCCGCCTGGCCGCCCTCCTCGAGCAGGGCCAGCAGGAGGTGCTCGGTGGAGATGTACTCGTCCCCGATCGACTCGGCCTCCTGGCCGGCGCGGCGCAGCACGCGGCGGAAGGCGCTCGAGAGCTGCGGGCCGCTGGTCTCGCCGCTCACCTGGGGGCGCCGGGCGATGGCCGCCATGGTGGCCGCGCGCAGGGCGGCCGAGTCGGCGCCGGCGCGCTCCAGCACCGGGCCGACGACGCCCTCGCGGGCGTCGAGCAGCGCGAGCAGGAGGTGCTCGGGCTCGATGACCTGGTTGCCGCGCTCCTCGGCGACCCGCGCCGCGCCGGCGAGGGCCTCCTGGGCACGCTCGGTGGGCTTGTCCACGGCCATCAGACGGTCCTCCTCATGGTCCATCCACGGTGATCCACCACGCGGCGGTACCGGGGCACGAGATGGCCCGGCCGGCGCGGCGCCGGCACCAGCTGCCCGCGACCCGCGTGAGCCTCGCTGAGGGCGGCGCGGTGGGTCGCCCCGACCTCGTCGAGCTCGGCCTTCAGGTCCCGGGCGCGCCGCTCGGCCCGCTCCAGACGCTGCTCCAGCTCGAGCACCCGCTCGACGCCGGCCAGGTTGAGACCCTGCTCCGAGAGCTCCTGGATGCGGCGCAGAAGGACGACGTCGGCCTCGCTGTAGACCCGCGTGTTGCGCGCCGTGCGCCGCGGGGTGATGAGCCCGCGGCGCTCGTACACGCGCAGCGTCTGGGGGTGCATGCCCGCCAGCTCGGCGGCGACGCCGATCAGGAAGAGCCCGGCGGGGCGGCGGGTGCTCACGAGAAGAGGCGCTCCCGGGGGTTCCCCCCGTCGAGGGTGGCGTAGCGCTCCAGCGCCTCGCGCTGGTCCGCCGAGAGCTCCGTGGGCACCTGCACCCGGAGGCGCGCGATCAGGTCGCCGCGCCCCGAGCCCTTCAGCCGCGGCGCGCCCTTGCCGGGGATGCGCAGCAGGCGCCCGTCCTGGCTGCCCGCCGGCACCTTCAGCTTGACGCGGCCGTCGATGGTGGGCACCTCCACCTGCGCGCCCAGGGCGGCCTCGGTGAAGGTGACCGGGACCTCGATCTCCAGGTCGTCGCCCCGGCGCGTGTAGAGGCGGCTGGGCGCGACCCGCGTGACGACCTCGAGGTCGCCCGGCGGACCGCCGCGCGTCCCCGCCTGGCCCTTCCCCTTGAGGCGGATCCGGGTGCCGTCCTTCACCCCTGGTGGGATCTTGACCTTGATCTGGGAGCGCGTCGACGTGCTGCCGCTCCCGTGGCAGGTGGGGCAGGGCTCGTCGATCACCGTGCCGTTGCCGCCGCACCGGGGGCAGGGCTCGCTGAAGGCGAACGGCCCGTGGTCGCGGCTGAGCACGCCGCGCCCCTTGCAGTCGGGGCACAGCCGCGGGCTGGTGCCCGGCTTCGCCCCGGTTCCACCGCAGTCGGCGCAGGCCACCGGGATCTCCACCGACACGGGCACCTGAGCACCCTTCATGGCCTGGTCGAACGAGAGGTTGACCTCCACCTCCACGTCACCGCCACGGCGGGCGACGGGCTCCTGAGACCGGGCGCCGCCACGGAACATCGAGGAGAGGATGTCCGCGAAGTCGCCGAAGCCCCCCGCGTCGCCGGCGGCGCCGCCACCCTGGCCGCCGAAGCCCCCGTTGGGCCCGCGCCCGCCGAACCGGAGCCGGGCGTCGTACTCCTTGCGCTTCTCGGGGTCGGAGAGCACGTCGTGGGCGTGCGAGATCTCCTTGAAGCGCTCCTCGGCCTTGGGATCGTCCGGGTTCGCGTCCGGGTGGTTGACCCGGGCCAGCTTGCGGTAGGCCTTCTTGATCTCGTCCGCGTTCGCGGTGCGCGACACGCCGAGGGTGGCGTAGAGGTCGTCCACGCTTCCCCCCTACTCCTGCTCCACGCCGCTCGTCGCGGGCGGCTCGGCGGCCACCACGACGCGCGTCGGCCGGAGCACCTGGTCGGCGTGGCGGTAGCCCTTCTCCACCACCTCGACGATCGTCCCGCCGGGGTGGTCGGACGGAACCTGCGCGATCGCCTCGTGCACGTTCGGGTCGAACGGCCGCCCGTGCGCGTCGATCTCCTCGACTCCGTGGCCCGCCAGCAGCCCCGCGAGCTGCCCACGCACCATCTCCAGGCCCGCGACCACCTGGCCGCCGCGGTCGCCGAGAGCGGCCACGGCGCGCTCCAGGTTGTCCACGACCGGCAGCAGGTCCCGCACGACCTCGCGGACGCCGGAGAGCGCCACGGCCTGGCGCTCGCGCTCGTGCCGCTTGCGGTAGTTGTCGAACTCGGCCTTCAGCCGCTGGAGGGCGTCGAGGTACTCGTCGCGCTCCGCGGTCACGCGATCGAGGGCGTCGTCGTCCGGGACGGCGCCGTCGGGGACGGCGCCGTCATCCTGCCGCTCGTCGCCGAACCCGACCCGGGGGTCCGACGGGATGGGCGCATCCTGGGTCACTCGGCGTGCGTCTCCTTCCTCGTCGTCCCTAGGACGCCTTGGGGGCGTCCTCGTCGATCACCTCGTACTCGGCGTCCTCCACGGTCTCGTCGGCGGAGCCGTTGCCCGAGGCGGTCTCCTGCTGGGCGGCCGCCTGCCGGTAGACCTGCTCCGAGAGCCGGTGCAGGACGTCGGTCAGGCTGCCGGTCTTGGCCTCCATCTCGTCGGCGTCGTCGCCCTCGGCGGCCGTGCGGGCGGCCGCGATGGCCCCCTCCAGATCGCGGCGGGTCTCCTCGTCGACCTTGTCGCCGTTGTCCTTGAGCTGACGGGCGGCCTCGTGGATGCGGGCCTCGGCCTGGTTGCGGGCGTCGGCGACCCGCCGCAGGCGCCGGTCCTCGTCGGCGTGCGACTCGGCGTCGCGCACCATGTTGGTGATCTCCTCGTCCGAGAGGCCGCTCGAGGCCTTGATCTCGATGGTCTGCTCGTTCCCCGTGCCGAGGTCCTTGGCGCCCACGTGGACGATGCCGTTGGCGTCGATGTCGAAGGTGACCTCGACCTGAGGCACTCCGCGCGGCGCGGGCGGGATCCCGACCAGGTTGAACCGGCCGAGGGTGCGGTTGAACGCCGCCATCTCCCGCTCGCCCTGAAGGACGTGGATCTCGACCTGGCTCTGGTTGTCGTCCGCGGTCGAGAAGACCTCGCTCTTCTTGGTGGGGATGGTGGTGTTGCGCTCGATGAGCTTGGTGAACACGCCGCCCTTGGTCTCGATGCCAAGCGATAGCGGGGTCACGTCCAGCAGCAGCACGTCCTTGACGTCGCCGGACAGCACGCCCGCCTGGATGGCGGCGCCCACGGCCACGACCTCGTCCGGGTTGACCCCCTTGTGGGGCTCGCGGCCGGTCAGCTCCTTCACGCGCTCCTGGACGGCGGGCATGCGGGTCATGCCGCCCACCAGCACGACGTGCTTGATCTTGTCGCTCACGCCCGAGTCGGCGAGGGCCTGCTTGGTGGGGCCCACGAGGCGCTCGAGCAGATCGTGGGTCAGCTCCTCGAGCTTCGCCCTCGAGAGCTGCAGGTCGAGGTGCTTCGGGCCGCTCTGGTCCGCCGTGACGAACGGCAGGTTGATCTGGCTCGTGGCGGTGGTCGAGAGCTCGATCTTGGCGCGCTCGGCCGCCTCGTAGAGACGCTGGAGGGCCATCTTGTCATTGCTCAGGTCGATGCCCTGCTCGCGCTTGAACTCGGCGACCATCCAGTCGACGATCGCCTTGTCGAAGTTGTCGCCACCCAGGTGGTTGTCACCGGCGGTGGACTTGACCTCGAAGACCCCGTCGCCGATCTCGAGCACCGACACGTCGAAGGTGCCGCCGCCGAGGTCGAAGACCAGGATGGTCTGGTCGGTCTCCTTGTCCAGGCCGTAGGCCAGCGCCGCCGCCGTGGGCTCGTTGATGATGCGCTTCACATCGAGGCCGGCGATGGTCGCGGCGTCCTTGGTGGCCTGGCGCTGGGCGTCGTTGAAGTAGGCCGGCACGGTCACCACCGCGTCCGTGACGGGCTCGCCGAGGAACGCCTCGGCGTCGGTCTTCAGCTTCTGCAGGATCATCGCGCTGACCTCCTGCGGGCTGTACTCCTTGCCCTCCACGCGGATGCGCGCGTCGCCGTTCTCGCCCCGGACGACCTCGTAGGGGACGATCTTCATCTCCTCGTCCACCTCTGCGTACTTGCGCCCCATGAAGCGCTTCACGCTGAAGATCGTGTTCTCGGGGTTGGTGACCGCCTGCCGCTTGGCGACGGTGCCCACCAGTCGCTCACCGCTCTTGGTGAAGGCGACGACCGACGGGGTCGTGCGCCCACCCTCCGCGTTGGGCAGGACCTCGGGCTCGCCTCCCGTCAGGACGGCGACGGCTGAGTTGGTCGTGCCCAGATCGATGCCGATCGTCTTTCCCATGTCTTCGCGTCCTCCTCGGGCCGAGCCTCGGCCGACGGGTTCTCGAAACGTCTGCGACGATTCTAGATCTAAGTCGCCTCATGTCAACTCGTATTTGAGTGTTATCGACTGAGATCATGGGCGGGGGGCGCCGGCCGGCGGCACTCGGCGCCGTCCGTGGGGGCACAGATCGAGGAGCGGGCACTCACCGCAGCGCGGGGCGCGGGCGTTGCAGAGGCCCCGCCCGTGCGCGATCAGCCGCATGTGCATCCCGTAGGCCTCCCCGGGCGGCGTCCATGCGCTGAGGCGCTCCTGGGCGCGGACCGCGCTCGATCCCGGCGGGACGATCCCGGTGCGCAGGGCGATGCGGTGCACGTGCGTGTCGGCCGGCACGACGGGCGCGTCGAAACAGAAGCACATGACGCAGGCGGCGGTCTTCGGGCCCACCCCCGGCAGGTCCATCAGATAGGCCATCGCCTCGGGCAGGGGAACGTCGCGGAGCCACTCCAGGTCGGGCCCGCGCGGCTCGTCGGCGATCCGGTCGAGGATCGCCTGGATTCGCGGCGCCTTCTGGCCGGCGAGCCCCGCCACCCTGATCGTCTCCTCGACGTCCGCGGTCGGGGCGGTCCTGACGCCGTCCCAGGTGGGGTAGCGGGCGCGGAGGGCGTCGAACGCCGCGAACTGGTTCGCGTCGGTGGTGCTGTGGCTGAGCATCGTCGTGACCAGCTCAGCCACCGGCGGATGGTGGCGGCGGAACGGACGTCGTCCGTAGATCCGCTTCAGGCGGCGGCCAATCTCGAGCGTGTGGGCGCGGGTGCCCGGGCGGGGGGTGGCCACCCGATCAGAGTAATGCGACGCTGACGCCGCGCTCCCGCCACGAGGGGGACCCCATGCACGCGTCCACGCCCGCCGACCGCGACCTCGAGGCCGCCGAGGTCGCCGCCGTGCTCGACGCGTGGCGCGCCGCGCCCGCGGACGTCGCGTCCGCGCACGGCATCGCGTCGACGGAGATCGCCGGCGGGGCCTGCCTCGCCGTGGCCTCGCTCCCGGAGTCGCGGATCATGAACCACGCCATCGGCATGGGAGCCGCGGGCCCGGTCACCGACGACGACCTCGACGCGATGGATCGCTTCTACGCCGGGGTCGACGTCGGCCACTTCGTGGCCGCCCGCGGAGGTCTCGCCGACCGCCTGCGCCTGCGGGGGTTCCGGGACGACTACGCCTGGACCCGGTTCGCGCGCGACGTCTCGCCCGCGCCCGCACGGCCCACGGACCTGCGGATCGCCGAGGCGCGCGAGGGTGGCCCGATCGGCGGGATCGTGGCGTCGGCGTTCGGCATGCCGGCCGGCTTCGCCGACTGGATCGGGGCGATCCCCGGCCGTCCGGGCTGGACCTGGCTCGTCGCGTGGTCCGGCGACGTCCCGGCCGGCGTGGGCGCCCTCTTCGCGCACGGCGACGTCGGCTGGCTCGGCTTCGGCGCCACCCGCCCCGAGCACCGCGGCCTGGGCGCCCAAGGGGCCATCCTCGCCGGCCGGATCGAGAGGGCGCGCGAGCTGGGGCTCCGGAGGCTCGTCACCGAGACCGGGGTCCCCCGCGAGGACGGCCCAGGGCCCTCGTACCGCAACATCCTGCGCGCGGATTTCGAGGAGATCGAGGTGCGGCCGAACCTGGCCTCGCCCCGCGCGCCTCCTAGTGCCGGCTCTCGAGCCGGAGACCGGGCGGCGCGCCTCCTACCCCTTGGGCTTTCCGCGGACCGCACCCGAGGTCCGAATCGCGGCCTGGGGCGCATAGTGCCGGATCGCCGGCCACGGATCGCTCCTGCTCCACACGCTGTGGACGGCGCCGGGCGTGCAGCGCAGCGCCGCGAGCACTCCCCGCACGCCGTCGCTGCGGAGCGACGCCTGCAGGTCGCGCTTGAGCCATTGGAAGGACACCCCGGGGCGCGACGCGGGGACGGGGCCGACCGGGCGACCGGTCGCCAACCGGGCCCAGATCGCCGGGTAGTTCGGCCCCGAGGCGACCGCCAGGGCGAGCGAGCCATAGAAGCGGCCGTTGAGGTCGATCAACCGCGGGGCACTCCCGTCCCGGGGCTGGAGGAACTGGATGGAGGCCAGCCCGAACCAGCCGAGGTCGCGCAGCAGGCGCGCGACGAGCGCCGCGAGGCCCGGGTCCACCGGCACGGTGCTGGCGCGCACGAACACCCCGACCTCGGCGGGCCAGATGCGCTGCGACACCTGCTGCGCCCTCGCCACGACCCGCCCCTCGCGATCGAGCACGGCGTGACACGACATCAGCCGGCCTGCCACCAGCTCCTGCAACACCGGCTCCACGCCCGCGCGCCGGATGCCGTCGATCGCGCGGCGGGCGCTCGCCGGCCCGTCGACCATGCAGACGCTCAGCCGTCCGGGGGCGCCCGGGAGCAGCGAGGAATGGAGCCGCGGCTTCACGACCGCCGGCCATCGAGCCGCCGCGATCGCTTCGGGGCTTGCCTCGACGGTCGCCGGCGTCCCCAGCCCGACGCGCACGGCCGTCCGCGTCAGCTCGAGCTTGTCGAGGGCGCGGATCACGTTCTCGTGGGGCGCGTACGGAAAGATCGCCCCGATCTCCTCGCGGTGGCGCGAGAGCGCGAGCACGCCGATGTCGTCGGATGTGAAGACGATCTCGTAATCGCCCGAGGCGACCGCCCCGGCGACCGCGGCGATGTAGTGGTCCACGCCGTCCTGAGCGGCCGGGACCGGATGCCAGCGCGTCACCGAACGCGAGGAGGCCGCCAGCCCCCTGATGGGCGACCCGACGCCGACGATCCACCCGTCGCGCGCGAGGGCGCGGACGGCCGCCAGCGAGCCCCGGTCGAGCCCCTGGTCGATGACGAGGGCCCTCACGGCGCCCACGTCCTCCCGTAGCGTTCCGACC
>JAXIPH010000235.1:0-4261 GCA_045403035.1 Thermoleophilia bacterium
GCGAGGCTCGGGAGCCGCATCTCGGTTCTCCGACACCGGAGGCCGCAGGCCCGTCCGGCAGCCGCGACGGGCGGCGCCAGAGGGCAGCCGGTCCAGGTCGGTGCGACCCGGGACCGGCGGGGGGCGGCTTGGCGCCTGCACCCTTGGGGAGGGTCCTTCGGCCGGGGTGTCGACCAGACCCGGCAGGCGACATCCCGTTCGGGCACCATGAGCCACCGCTTCGCCCGTCGACGGCCGCTCCCGCGGACCCGACCCCCCCATCCGGCGCAAGCGGCGAACGCCGCGACGAGCGCCGCCGCCTTCGCCACTCTGGCGTCTGCCGTCGCGATCGGCTGGCTCGATCTGGCCCGCCTCGACAGTTTGGGGCTTCGAGAGCTGCCCGAGTCACCGGCCCGCTGGGTCGCTCAGGTCTTGGCGTGGGCCGGATCGATCCCGATCATCGCGCTCGCCGGGGTACTCCTCATGGTTTTCATCGGCGCGCGCCGGGAGCGCGCCGCGCGGCTGGTGGCACTCTTCATGGCACGCCGGTGTGTCGTGGCGTGGCTCCTGGCCATCGTCGTCGGGCTCGCGATCCAGGTGGGCGTGTGGGCGGCGATCGGGCGAAGCGGACTCGACACCGCTGTGGACCTCCTGCTCCCATGGGATGCCGCTCGCTCCTGTCCGAGCGGCCATGCGCTCTCGGGGGCGCGTGCTGGGTGGCCTGGTCTGGCGGCTCTTCTCCAACGTCGGCCTTCGCCTCCTCACGGTCGCCTGGGCCGGCGCGATCTGCGCGTCACCGCTGCTGCTGGGCACGGACCGGCCCAGCGACGTGCTCGGCGGCGTCCTGCTCGGGATCGGGCTCGTCGTCTTGGTGCCGCTGGTGGGCCACGTCGCGCACGGCCACCCGGGCTCCGGGTGACGCCCTGATGGGCGGCGCCAGCGGGGCAGCCGAGGGATCTGGCCCCCGAGCCGTAGCGCGGCCAGGCCGGATCCCGGCGCTTTCTCGAGGAGCACCGTGAGATCGCCGGCGCGCTCGGGCGACGCGGCCCGGAGGCGGCCGGGCGCCTGATGGAGACCCACCTGGACGGCGCCCGACGCGAGCTCCAGGGGGCTCAGGCCCGCGCGGCCTCCTGACGGCGTCGAGACGTTGCTCCAAGGGTGGGGGCAGATGTCCCGTCGCTCGACGCTCGACCTCGCGCTCTTCGGCTAGGACCATCAGCCTACCCGGACGATACTGGGGACCATGGCGAGGGTGCTGGTCTCCTTGGGCGACGACCTGCTGCACGGCGTCGCGCTCGACGACTCGGCCGGCTCACTCAACGCCGGCGGAACGGGGCTGGGGAGCGGATCGTGAGGGTCGTGTACCTCCTGCGCCACGCGAAGTCGTCCTGGAAGGACCCGAGCGTCGTCGACTGCGATCGGCCGCTCGCTCCGCGGGGGCGCCGCGCCGCCCGCGCGATGGCCGATCACCTTCGCCGCGAGGGCATCCGGCCGGCGCTGATCCTCTGCTCGCCGACCCGGCGGACGCGCGAGACGCTCGAGCTCGTCGCCGAGACACTGCCCGACGCCCCCGTTTGGGTGGAGGGGGCGCTCTACGGCGCCGACGAGCAGGACCTGCTCCGTCGCCTGCGCAAGCTGCCGGGCACGGTGACGTCGGTCCTGGTCATCGGGCACAACCCGGGCCTGCACGAGCTGGCCCTCGCCCTTGCCGGGAGCGGCCAGCGGGAGGCCCTCGCCCGGCTGCGAGGGAAGATGCCCAGCGGCGCGCTGGCCACCCTGCAGGCGCCCATCTCCCGCTGGCGGGACCTCCGTCCGGGCGGGGCCGAGCTCATGGCGTTCGCGGTCCCGAGGGAGCTCGGCTGATCGGAGATCACCGGCTCGGCGGCGAGCCGGCGGTCCCGCTCGCCGGCGGGACGCTGATGCCGCTCATCGGGCTGGGCGTCTGGCAGATCCCCGCGCGCCGGGCGACGGAACAGGCGGTGGCCTGGGCGCTCGAGGCGGGCTACCGGCACGTCGACACCGCGGCCGCCTACCGCAACGAGGAGGGCGTGGGGGGCGCCGTCCGGGCGAGCGTGCCTCCCGCGCGAGGAGGTCTTCGTGACCACGAAGATGATGCCCTCGGGCGGGGATCCGGAGCAGGAGCTCGCCGCCAGCCTGGCGCGGCTGGGGCTCGACTACGTCGACCTCTACCTCATCCACTGGCCCACGCGGGCGAGCGACGGCTTCTGGGCTTCTTCATTGCGGCGGCCACCTCGGGGCTCGATCCCTTCATCCGTGTGGCGATCACCTTCGAGCGCCACGCCGAGGCGATCGCCAACGCCATCTGGCTCGGCACCAACAACGCGCGCCTGGAGGCCATGAACTCGACCGTGAGGCTCATGAGCCACCGCGCCCGAGGCTTCCGTCGCCTTCAGTCGTTGCTCTCGTTGATCACGTTGTGTGCGGCCGGATCCCCGTGGCGTTACCCACGTGAATGCCCGAAGAGGCTGAAAAGGCACCCACCTGCCACAGCCTGTCGCGAAAACACCTTCCGGCCCCAGCGGCAAGGCGCCGCGGTGGGGCGGTAACCACCGAGAAGGGCCGAGGCCGGCGCGCTGAGCCGACTCGGCTCAGGCGATCAGGTGACGCCAGAGCTTGAGCAGGTTGTGCGTCGCCATGATCAGGCGCCACTCCGAGCGGCAGGCGGTGAGCCCGCGCCGCTGGAAGCGGTCGCAACGCCGCACCGCCTTGGTCTGTCCGAAGATCGGCTCCACGACCTGGCGCCGCAGCGCGTAGAGGGCGTGTCCTCGCGGGCTAGCAAGAGTGCGGCGCATCGCCAGGTAACGGCCCGCGGGGCGCTTGTCGCGCAGCTTGCGGGCTCCGGCATCGCGAGCCCGCGAGGGCGAGTCCGGGGCCACCAGCACCTCGAGGCCCGTGGCGGCGAGCGCCTCGATCTGGGGAACGTTCCAGTAGCCGGCGTCGGCGACCAGCACCCCCGGCGACTCGCGAAGGCCGATCCGGGCGAGCTCGCCTCGGGCGGCCTCGGTCATCGGGGCGAGCAGGCGCGCATCGGGCGAGTCGGCCGACAGCTCGGCGGCCACGACGATCTGGGCGGCGGTGCTGACGACCTGGGCATTGAAGCCCTGCACGAAGCCGCTCGCCCCGCGCACGAGGGCCGAGTCGGGGTCGGTGGTGTTGGCCCGGGCGGCCGGGTCGACGTGCTTGGGAGGCGCGATCGGCTTTCGACCGCGAAGCCGTGCCCCGCGGGCGGCCTCCAGGCGCGCGCGCTCGGAGAGGCGGGCCTCGTGAGCGGCCCTGCGCTCGGCCAGCTCGGCCTCGAGCGTGGCCTTGGCCGCCTGCAGGCGCGCCCGCCACGAGCGGCGATCACCCAGACCCTCGGGCAGCTCGTCACCGCGACGCTCGCCAAAGCGGGCGTCCTCGGCGGCGTCGGCGGGCGCCGCCACGGTGAGGATCTGCGCCACCACGGGGCAGCAGGACTCGTAGGGGCGGTTGGCCCGCGAGCTGGCGTTGGCGGCCAGCTTGGTGCCGTCGAGGGCGATCAACCCGAGCGCCACCAGGCCGGCGCTCGCGCAGAGGCGCAGGACCTCGCTAAACAGCTCGCCGAGGGCGCCCTCGTGGCGGGCGCGAAAGCGGGCGATCGTGGCGTGATCGGGGATCTGGTTGGCCGCGATCACGCGAAAGGCGATGTCCTCGGCGCAGCGGCGCTCGATCGCCCGAGGAGCGCTCGCCGACGGAGTAGGCGTAGAGCACGAGCGCGAGCATCATCTTCGGCTCGAAGGCGGCCCGGCCCCAGCCATCGGCGCGATAGGCGGCGTAGAAGCCGCCGAGGTCGATCTGATCGACCGCGTCGAGCACGAACCAGGCCAGGTGATCCTCGGCCAGCCACTCGCGCAGGCTCGACGGCAGGAGAAACTCCTGATCGCGCTCGCAGGGCAGGAAGTTCTGGGCCACGATCGCCTCCGCACGAGAACGGCGTCCTCATGCCAATTCTCGCGAGCGGCCCGGACGGCACTTCCTCTTCAGAGCCCGTTTATGCGACAGGCTGTGAGAGGTGGGTGATTATTCAGGCGGCGCCGACATCTCGTGCCCCTGGCGCGGAATGCCGTGCGCGGCGCCGCGCAGGGCGGGGCAAAGACCGATCGCATCGACGTCGCTCTACACGCGCGCCTTCTGGCGAGCGGCTTCCTGGCCGAGGTGTGGGCGCCTGACGAGCCTACGCGAGCGCGCGCGGTCAAGCGATATCCACGCTAGGCGAGGAGGACGGCGCTCCCCGGGACCGCTG
>JAXIPH010000249.1:0-2290 GCA_045403035.1 Thermoleophilia bacterium
CCGCCGCCGCCATGGCGTGACACAGGTGGTGATCGAAGAACCGGAGCCGGGTGTCGGGGCGGAAGCCCTCGCGCCTCAGGAAGCGCCCGGCCTCGACGTACGGCTCCAGCTTCGGCTCGCGGCCCATCCGTCGCAACACGCGCTGCACGTGATCGACCGCGACGTCTCGCACCGGCCGGCGAAGCACCCGATCGCGCCACGCGCGTGCCCGCCGCTCGAGGTCGCGGCCCAGCCGGGGGTGGCGGATGCAGTCCTCGGGGAACCGGTCGGGCACGACGGCGATGCCGTCGACGTCCCGTCGCTCGATGCCGGCGGTCTGCACGACGTGTTCGATGGCCCGGCGCGGAAGCCTCCCCCCGTCGCCCTTGACGCGAGTCAGCCGCTCCTCGGCGATCGCCGCGACCACGACCCCGTCGCGCAGCAGCGCCGCCGAGGCGTCGTGCGACGGCGAGACACCGAGGAGCCACATCAGATGGGATCGATGGGCGGGACGGCGGCGATGAGACCTTTGCGGTGGGCCAGGGTGAAGAGCCGCTCGATCGCCGCCCGGCCCTCGGCGCCCAGCGCCAGCGTGAAGTCGTTGACGTACATCAGCACGAAGCGCCGGCACGTCTCCTTGTCGATCCCGCGCCCGTAGCGCATCGCGTACTCCAGCGCCTCGTCCACGTTCGCGTGGGCCCACGCGATGGAGTCGCGCAGGGCCTGTGACAGCGCCCGGTGCAAGCCCTCGCCCAGGTCGCGGCGCATCACGTTGGCCCCGAGCGGTAGCGGCAGGCCCGTCTCGCGGTGCCAGGCCTCACCGAGGTCGAGCACCTTCGTCAGCCCCATCTGCTGATGGGTGATCTGACCCTCGTGGATCAGCAGGCCCAGCTCCGCCTGTCCCTCCAGCACGGCTTGCGGGATCTTGTCGAAGGCGACCTCGATCAGCGGCGGGTCGCCGACGTAGAGCCGCAGCAGCAGCGCCGCGGTCGTGTGCTTGCCGGGGATGGCGACCACGCGATGCTCGAGCTCGGCCACCGGGATCGGCTGGCGCGATACCAGAATTGGCCCGTAGCCCTTCCCCATGGAGGCGCCGGGATCCATCATCCGATACTGCTCGGCGATCAGGATATAGGTCGCGAACGAGACCGCGGTGACTTCGAGCTCGCCGGTGCGCGAGCGGCGGTTGAGCGTCTCGATGTCCTCCAGCACGTGCTCGATCCGCACGCCCGGGATCTTCACTTTGCCCGCCGTCAGCGCGTAGAACATGAATGCGTCGTCGGGGTCGGGGCTGTGGCCGATACGAACGATCCGTTCCATCGCGGGCAAGGCTACCACAACCGGCGCCGCGGTCAGCGGTCGCTGAAGCGCATGCGGACGTCGCCGGCCCGGATCGCGCGGATGATCGCGTCACGGTCGCGGGGAGCGTCGACCTCGATCCACGCGCGGCCGAAGTGGGGCGGGCGGTGGGCGTCATCGGTCGCGATCTTCACCAGCGGAATGGCGTCGGTGTCGTACTCCGGCCGGTAGAGCCCGGTGTCGGTCACCTCGATCGCGGTCAGGGGCCAGCCGGCGGCCTGGATCATCTTTACCCGCTCCACCGTCTCGGTCACGCTGAGCTTGTAGCGGGCCGGGTGGTTCAGGATCCACAACGTCTCGGTGTTGCCGGTCACCTTGCCGACGTGCTGGGCGATCGGATCGAAGTTCACCTCGATCCCGCGGAACAGGAGCAGCGCCGGGCGGAGCCGGTCGAGCGCGCTGCCATAGCCCGGCTCGACCCAGTTGTAGTGGTCCTCGTGGTCGGTGATGGCCAGAAAGTCGTAGCCGCGCGACTCGTACTCGGCCACCAGCGCCGCCGGCGAGCGCACCCCGTCCGAGAAGGTGGTGTGGGCGTGCAGGTTGCCGCGCAGCAGCGGCATCAGGGGAGCTCCGTCCGGGGGTGCGCGGCGATCGGGCAGGCCTCGCGGGCGCGGTGCAGCCAGCGGGGAGCGCTCATCGCGGCGCTAGCGCGGGACGGGCTTCTGAGCGGGCGGACCGCCCCACGTCACCGAGAAGCCCAGCGCGAACCAACCGCTGACGTCGCGCCAGCCACCGACGGGTGAGCCCACCGGCTGATTCGGCGCCGTCCAGCCGGAGAGGCCGATGCGGCCCGAGCCGCTGGCGTTCTCGTACTTGGACGCCAGCGGCTCGATGCACGCCGGGTCGTGCTCGACCTTGGTGCCCTGCGGATAGAAGTCGTGGTCGGGCGGCTTCGACGTCTCGTAGTGTAGCGGCGGCGCCACCACCCGGGCCTCGCGCTCGGCGGGCGGGC
>JAXIPH010000271.1:0-6621 GCA_045403035.1 Thermoleophilia bacterium
GCACCACGGTCTCCGCGCTGGCTGCGCTCAACGGCATCCGCGACCCCGGCCGCATCGTCGCGGGCCGCCTCCTGCGCCTCCCGGCCGGGGCGGCGTCGGGTCCGCTCGTGCCCACCCCCGGGGTGGCCGAGCTCATCGCGCTCCACTCGGCGCGCTACGGGGTGGATCCGGCCCTGGCGCGGGCCATCGCCTGGCAGGAGAGCCGCTGGAGCCAGAGCGCGCGCTCCAGCGTGGGCGCCATCGGGGTGATGCAGCTCATGCCGGCCACCGCGCGCTGGTTCGGCCCCGCGGTCCTGGGGCGCCGCATCAACCCGCACCTGCTCGCGGACAACATCGAGGGCGGCGTCGCCTACCTCGGCTGGCTGATCCGGCAGTCGGGCAGTACCCGCCGGGCGATCATGGCCTACTACCAGGGGCTGACGTCCCTGCGGCACCGCGGCCCCTACGACGACACGGTCGACTATCTCGCCAGCGTCAGGGCTTTCTACGGGCGCGTGTAGATGGGCCGGCGACCGCTCGTGAACGTGGAGCGGCCGAGCTCGCGGTAGATGCCGCGCCCCAGCTCGCGCTCGCGGGTCCGCACCCAGGCCCAGTTCCGCAGATCCACCGCTCCGACGCCCGCGACCACGCCGGCCAGCGCCACGGCCCCCGCGGGCACCAGGGCGACCACGACGGCCATGAACACCAACGGCAGCGCGAGCACCACCAGCGTGCGGCGGACCGTCTCGTTGGCCGGCTCGACGGCGCCGCCCCCGCCGGCCTCGGGCAGGTCGGGATTGCGCAGCCAGCGGGTGCTCAGGAGGCTGATGGCGCTCACCAGGACGAGCGCGACGGCGAAGGGGACGAGCGACCGGCCCGCCGACAGGTCGCCGATCGCCAGGGCCAGGAGCAGCCCGGCCAGGCCGATGACGAGGTGCCCGGCACCCGATGTGCGGAGCTCGATGGCGAGGCGGGCGATGGGGCGCAACGGCTGGGATACTGGCACAGGTGGCCACCCCGCTCGGGATACCGGTCGACGCCCAGCTCCTGGGCGACGACGCCGCCGGGCTCGCCGACTTCGCCCGCGCGGCCGAGCGCGCCGGCATCGCCCGCCTCTGGGCGCCCGAGCTGCATCGCTCGGCCACCGTGCCCCTGGCCGTGGCGGCGGCCGCCACCGAGCGGATCGAGCTCGGCACGGGCATCGCCCTGGCCTTCACGCGCAGCCCGATGGTGATGGCCCTGGAGGCCCTCGACCTGGACGAGCTGTCGGGCGGGCGCCTGGTGCTGGGCCTCGGGGCCGGGGTGCGGCGCCTGAACCAGGCCTGGCACGCCGGGCCCTACGACCCCCCCGTGCGCCGGATGCGCGAGATGGTGGCGGCCGTGCGCGAGCTGACGACCGCGCTCGCCGAGGGCCGCGACGCGCGGGCGGTGGGAGAGCTCTACGACGTGGACGTGCGCGGGCTGCGCCGCCCCCACGCGGCGCCTCGATCGACCATCCCCGTGTGGCTCGCGGCCGTGCTGCCGGGCATGACACGGCTGGCGGGGGAGGTGGCCGACGGCTTCCTCGACCATCCCGTGACCTCGCCGGCCTGGCTGTCGGACAGGCTCCTGCCCGCGCTCCGGGCCGGGGCCGAGCGCGCCGGACGGCCGGTGCCCGAGGTGGCGGGCGCGCTGATCTGCGCCGTGAGCGACGACGACCCGGCCGGCGCGCGCCGGGCCGCCGCGGCCACCGTCGGCTTCTACGCCACGGTGCGGACCTACGAGGAGCTGTTCACGGGCCACGGCTTCGGATCGCGGCTGGCGGGCATCCGCCGCGCCTTCCTGCAGGGGGACGCCGACCGTCTGGTGGAGGCCGTGGGCGAGGACATGACCGACGCGTTCGCCGCCGCCGGCACGGCCGCCGCCGTACGGGACCGTGCCCGCGCGTACGAGGGGATCGCCGACCGGCTCTGGGCGACGCCGCCCCATTACCTCCAGGAGGCCCGCGCCGCCGCTCGCTGGCAGGCGGGGATACTGTCGGCCCTTGGCACCCGAGGCTGATCTCCCGGAGTACCGCGCGCGGCGCGACTTCGCCGCCACGCCCGAGCCGGCGCCCGGGGAGGGCGCCGCGCCGGGCGCCGGGCTGCCCCGCTTCGTGGTGCAGCGCCACCAGGCGCGCGCCCTGCACTTCGACCTGCGCCTCGAGCACGGGGGGGCGCTGGCGTCGTGGGCCGTTCCCAAGGGCCCGCCCCTGCGCGAGGGCCTGAAGCGCCTGGCGGTCCGCACGGAGGACCACCCGCTGGAGTACCTCGACTTCTCGGCCGTCATCCCCGAGGGCCAGTACGGCGCGGGGCGGATGACGATCTGGGACCGGGGCGCCTACGAGCCCCAGCTCGTGGCCGACGACGAGTGGAAGCTGGTGCTGGAGGGCTCCATCCTGCGCGGGCACTACCACCTGGTGCGCACGCGGGGGCGCTCGGGCAAGGAGGAGTGGCTGATCTTCCGCTCCGGCAAGGGGCCCGCCGGACCCCCGGACCCGGCGCTCGCCTTCCCGGGGCTGCGCCCGATGCTGGCCTCGTCCTCGGAGGAGCCCTTCGACGACCCGGCCTTCGCGTTCGAGCTGAAGTGGGACGGCTATCGCGCGCTGGCCCTCGTGACCTCGGACGCCACGGACCTGCGCAGCCGCAGCGGGCGCGACCTGACGCCGGCCTACCCGGACCTGCACGACCTGCGCCGGGCGCTCCTCTGCCAGGAGGCGGTCCTCGACGGCGAGGTCGTGGTGCTGGGCGAGAAGGGCAAGCCCGACTTCAACGCCCTCCAGAACGGGCGCGGCCCGTTCACCTACGTGGTGTTCGACCTGCTGCACGTGGACGGCGAGTGGATCTGCGACCTCCCCTGGAGCGAGCGGCGCGAGCGCCTGGCGGCGGTCGTGAGCCCCGACGCGCCGCCGCGATTGATCCTCTCCGACCACGTGGCCGGCCAGGGCCGTGACCTGTTCGCGGCCGCCAAGGCCCAGGGACTCGAGGGCGTCATCGCCAAGCGCATGGACGCGCCCTACCGGCCGGGCCGGCGGGTGGCCGAGTGGCGCAAGGTGAAGAGCCGGCCCGACCTGGTGGCCGTGGTCGGCGGCTTCACGGAGGGCAACGGCTCGCACCGGGGCTCGCTGGGGGCGCTCCTGGTGGGGGAGCACGACGAGCAGGGCCGCCTGCGCTACCTGTCGCACGTGGGGTCCGGGTTCTCGCACGCCCTCGCCCGGGACCTGTGGGACCGGCTGCGCGCGGCCGAGGTGCCCGAGTCGCCGTTCGCCGACCCGGTGCCTAAGGCGCCGGCGACGCCGCACTGGGTGCGGCCCGAGCTGAGGTGCGAGGTGAGCTACGCCGAGCGCACGCCCGACGGGCGGTTGCGCGCGCCGGTGTTCCGCGGCCTGGTGGACGACGACGGGGGCGTGCCCGCCCTCCCCCCGGGGCCGTTCGGCGGGGCCACGGGCGATCGCGCGGTGCAGGAGGGCGACCGGCGGGTCGTGCTCACCAACCTCGACAAGCTCTACTGGCCGCGCGAGGGCATCTCGAAGGGCCACCTGCTCGACCACTACCTGCGCATGGCCCCGGTGCTGGTGCCCCACCTGGAGGGCCGGCCGATGATCCTGAAGCGCTACCCCGACGGGATCGAGGGGGAGTTCTTCTTCCAGCACAACGTGGTCGACGCGCCCGCCTGGCTCCGCCGGGTGGCGCTGTCGCGCGGTGGCAAGCCGGATGAGAAGACGAGCAACTACGCCGTGGTCGACGACCCGATGGGGCTGCTGTGGCTGGTCAACCTCGGGTGCATCGACCTCAACCCCTGGCAGAGCCGTGCCGACGCCCCCGACTCGCCCACCCACGTGCTGTTCGACCTCGACCCGGCCGACGGGCTCCCCTTCGACCGCGTGGTCGAGGCGGCCCTGCTCGTGCGCGACGCCCTGGAGGCGGCGGGCCTGCGGGGCTACCCGCGCACCTCGGGGGCCAGTGGGATGCATGTCATGGTGCCCATCGCCCCGGGGCCCACCTTCGAGGCGGTACGCCTGTTCGCACGGATCGTGTCCGAGGCGCTGGTCCGGGCGCGCCCGGACCAGCTCACCACACGCACCCAGGTGGCCGAGCGCGGCCTCAGGGTCTACCTCGACCACAACCAGAACGGGCGCGGGCGCAGCATCGCCAGCGTCTACTCCGTGAGGCCGCGCCCCGGCGCCCCGGTGGCCACGCCGCTGCGGTGGGACGAGGTGCACGCCGGGCTGGATCCCCGCGACTTCACGATGGGCGTGGTGGCGGCGCGGGTGGATCGGGAGGGTGACCTGGCGGAGGGGCTCCTGACCGACCTCCAGGACCTGGGGGACGCGGTGACCCGGCTCGAGGGCCCCGCCGGGTGAGGGTGGCGCGCCGGGCGCCGGCGGCGGCCCTGGCGGCCCTGGCCCTGGCGCTCGCGGGCTGCTCCCGAGGCGACCCGGCCCCACCGCAGGAGCCGCCGGCCGAGGTGGGCACGGGCTACTTCGTGGGCCGGGACGCCGCCGGGCTCGGCGCGTCGGTGGACCTGTTCGGATCGGACCCCGCCTCCCGGGCGGTCCGCGACGCCCTGGCGCCCGACCCGCGCGGGGGCGGCGGGGCCCCGGTGGTGGCCATCGCCTCGGTGGTCAACGACGGGCCCGCGCCCGTTCGGACGCCGCGATTCGTGGCCGTGATGACCTCGGGCCGGGCGGTGCCGATGCCGAGCGCCCGCGGGGCGCTGTCGCCATCCGTCCCGGCCCAGGCCCGCGCGCTCCTGCTGCTCGGCCCCTCCCGGGCGCGGGTCCCGCCCGGCGGCAGCGCCAGCCTCCACCTCCTGCTGGGGGACCTCGATCCCCTGCAGGTGGAGTCGGTGAGGATGGTCTCGACCGTGGGCGAGCCGATCTCGCTGAGCGCGCGCCGCCGGTAGGGGAAGGCCGCTCGACGGCGAACCAATGCCCCGTGCCTCCCGATGTCCACGCACTCGCCGAGCGCCTGAAGCGCGACTTCGACCGTTTCAGCCCGGCCCAGCAATCGCTCTCGCGATACCTGGCCGACAACCTGGCGGACGTCCCGCTGCTGTCGGCCCACGAGGTGGCCCGGGCCTCCCACTGCAGCCCCGCGACGGTCGTGCGCTTCGCGCAGGCCCTCGGGTACTCGGGCTACCCGGAGATGCAGCGCACCGTGCGCCGCGCCCAGCGACCCGGCCTGCCGCCGCGGCCCGGCGACCGCCCGCTCGGCCCGCCGCTCTCGCCCGACGGGCTGGACGCCGCCCTGGCCGCCGAGCGCATGTCCCTGGACGACGCCGCGGAGCGGCTCACCTCCTCGGGGCTCGGAGCCATCGTGTCGGCCCTCGGCACGCGCTCCCCGCTGGTGATCGCCGGCGAGGGCCACGCGCGGCCGGTGGTCACCCTCATCGAGGAGCGCCTGGCCCGTGCGGGCCGCGCGGTGGCTGCGGTGACCTCGCTCGACACCACCGCCCGCGTCTGGCTCGACACCCTCGGGCCGGGCAGCGCGGTGCTCGCGATCGCCGTGGGGCGCGAGGTGCGCGTGGCCCAGGCCGCCGTGTCGGCCGCGCGCGCCGCGGGCGTTCCGGCCGGCGCCCTGGTCGATTCGAGCCTCAGCGTGCTGGCCCGCTCGCCTCTGGCGCGTGTCGTCCCGGCCGACACCCGCGACGGCTCGCCGAGCCTCGTGGCGATGGTCGCGGTGGCCCAGGCGCTCGCGGGCGCGCTGGCGCCGATGCCGGCTCCCGCACGCCCCGGACTGGCGGCCGTCGGGGCCTGAAGGCCGAGGGTCCCGAGCGCCGCGAGCAGCGGGCGCTCAACGACGGTGACGCCGGTGCCGATAGGGCCGTATGGGATCGGTGGCGACACCCTCGGGGATCCGTCCGAGGAAGGGCCTCCTGGCGTGGCTGCCTCACGGTGGGGCGCTGCCCGAGGAGGAGTTCTGGCGGCGCCACCGTGTGATCGTGTGGGTTCTGTGGGCCCATGTCTGGGGCCTCATGTTCTTCGGCGCGATCCATGGGTTCTCCGTCGCGCACACCGGTGTCGTGGTCTTCCCGGCCGCGATCCTGGCCGACGAGGCGAGCAGCCCCAGGGCGGCGCACCCCGCGCGCACACGCCGGTTGCGGAACGCGGGCCAGCTCGCCGCGACGGCCAGGATCGCGGCCGGGAAGACCACGACCCCGGTGCGCGCGACGGAGAACCCCTGGATCGCCCCGAAGATCATGAGGCCCCCGACGTGGGCCCACAGCACCCACACGATCACACGGTGGCGCCGCCAGAATTCCTCGTCGGGCAGCGCGCCACCGTGAGGCAGCCACGCCAGGAGGCCGTTCCTCGGGCGGGTCCCCGAGGCTGTCGCCACCGATCCCATAGGGCCTTATCGGCACCGGCGTCGCCGTCGATGAGCGCCCGCTGTTCCGCGGCGCCCGGACCCTCTGCCTTCAGGCCCCGACGGCCGCCAGTCCGGGGCGTGCGGGAGCCGGCATCGGTGCCAGCGCCCCCGCGAGCGCCTGGGCCACCGCGACCATCGCCACGAGGCTCG
This sequence comes from Thermoleophilia bacterium, assembly GCA_045403035.1. Taxonomy (GTDB): domain Bacteria; phylum Actinomycetota; class Thermoleophilia; order Miltoncostaeales; family Miltoncostaeaceae; genus CAVXDY01. Next base: position 6,519 of record JAXIPH010000271.1, read on the forward strand.
GAGAGCCGTCGCGGGTGTCGGCCGGGACGACGCGCGCCAGGGGCGAGCGGGCCAGCACGCTGAGGCTCGAATCGACCAGGGCGGCGGCCGGCACCCCGGCGGC
>JAXIPH010000333.1:0-8327 GCA_045403035.1 Thermoleophilia bacterium
CCAGGCGCTGGCGCCAGCTGAGCCCCCGCGCGAACAGGGGGAAGCTGCGCCGCAGCATCTGGAGCGAGCCGCGCGCCCAGCGGCTCCGCTGGACGATGTAGGCGGCGATGTCCTCCGGCGCGAGACCCAGGGCCAGCACCCGGGGCTGGAACACGGTGCGCCATCCGGCCTTGTGCAGCCGCAGCGTGGTGTGCGCGTCCTCCACCACCGTCTCCGTGGCCACCCCGCCCACCGAGACCAGCGCCTCACGCCGGATGACCGTCGGGCACCCGCACCAGAAGGCCGCGTTGTGGCGGTCCTTCCCGAGGCAGATGACGTCGAAGAAGATGCTCTGGTCGTTGTAGAGCGGATCGCCCTCGTCGCGGGGGTGCTGGAAGCCCCGGTTGTAGAAGACCTGCGGCCCCTGGACGACCGCCACCTTCGGATCCGCGAGATAGCCGAGGCTGAGCTCGAGCAGCTCCGGCCGCGGAACGTGGTCGGCGTCGAGGGTGACCAGGAACTCGGCGTCCACCATCCCCAGCGCGTGGTTGATGTTGCCCGCCTTGGCGTTGAGGCGCGGGCCGGGACGGCAGATGTAGCGCGCGCCGAGGTCCTCGCACATCAGGCGCACCCACGGGCGGGCCCCGTCGTCGAGCACCCACACCACGGGGGTCGGCTCGTGGCGCAGCGCCAGGGCGCCGAGCACCGTGGGCCGCAGCACCTCCTCGGACTCGTCGAAGGTGGCCACGAGCACGGCCACGTCGCGGCCGGGGAGCGGCGGCGGCAGCGGCCGGTCGGCCAGGCGCCAGCACGAGAACGACAGCAGGACCATCATTACGAGGCCGTACGTCTCCGCCAGGATGAGCGGCAGGCCGATCCAGAGCGAGTCGGGCTGGAGCGTCCAGCCCCAGCGCCAGGTCACGTAGAGCAGGCCGAGCGAGAGGGTCGCCAGAGCCAGCGCCTGGGCGCGCCGGTCGGCCGGCATGAGCCCGGGTCGTCCAACCGAGGCGTAGCGGGCGTCCGGTGTCACTTCGGTTGTCTGGGGCGGTGGCATCCGTGCCTCTCTCGAGAAATTGTCCTCGGCCCGCTTATCGGCGCGGGCCCGCCACTACTTCAGGACCGCGGCTCCTTACACGCGAACGAGCGACACCACCCGCACGACCCGGCGGACGTTGCCCGCCCGGTCCGTGACGCGCAGGGTCACGCGCAGGCGCTTGGGCGCGAGGCGCCCGCCCAGGTGGCCGGTGATCACCAGCGACCTCGTGCGCGCGGCCTTCAGCCCGGTCGCCGTTCTCCAGCGGCGCTTCAGCGTCACCTTCGCGCCCCGGCCGACCCCGGCCACGCTCACCCGCACCGAGCCGCGCTCGCTGCTTCGCAGCTTCAGTCGCACGGTCACGGCGCGACCGCGGACGCGGGCCTTGGCGGCGGTCACGGTCGCCGTGGGCGCCGCGTGGTCCGTGGGGGCGGTCACCGGCGGCGCCGGGGTGGTCGTCGCCGGGGTGTCGGAGGAGCCCACGCTCTGGCAGGGCGAGGCGGCGGGCGCCGCCGGGTCGATCCGCACCCAGGTGGCCACCGACATCGCGCCCTCGGCGTTCTGGACGAAGAGCATGTAGTAGCCCGGGGGGGCGACGGTGGCGTCGAGCGGGGACGTCGCGGCGAGGCAGCCCGCGCCGGCGGTCAGCGGCAGCCGGATGACCTGCTGGGTCATGTTGTTGGAGTGGGTGACCGCTGCCGGCCGCACCAGCACCGCGCGCGTGATGGCCGACGTGTCCCCGCCCACGGCCACGCTGAAGGGCGCGTCGTAGTTCACCGAGGCCGGCGCGGAGGTGATCGTGGGCCGGGCACCGGCGAAGAGATACGGCGGGCGGTAGATCTGCGCCGTGCGATTCTCGAGCGGGATGTGCCCGGGGCCGACGGAGCCCGCGGCCGCGGGCGGAGCGATGTCGCGGTCGTCGCCCGCCGAGACCACCGACCCGTCGGGAAGCAGGAACGCGGTGGAATGGTAGGTGCGGGCGTCAGCTTCGCTGCCCACGACCCGCCACGGAGAGCCGGGCTCCATCAGCTCGGCCTGATAGACCGGGTCGGCGTACAGGGTGTCGTCCCTTCGGCCGATGCCGCCCCCGTTGCTCAAGATCGAGCCGTCCGGCAGGAGGGTGGTGTTGAAGTGGCCGCGTCCGATGCTGAGGTCGGGCGTGACGCCCAGCTTCCAACCGGAGGCCGCGTCGTTGATCGCCAGGTTGAGATCGAGCGTCTCGGACGTGCCCACGGCCGCAGGAGCGGCTCCCGGGCCCGGCGCGATGCCGGCGGTGTCCGCCCCGCCCAGGAGCACCACGCTCGTCGAGCCGTTGGTGTCGGATGGGGCGAGCCACCCGGTGCCCCAGGCCCGATCCTGCGAGATACGGGGCTCCCCCCTGTCGGGGTGCACCGAGACGACATCGGTCCAGACCCAGCTCGTGGTGTCGATGACGGCCGAGTCGTACCTGGTGGGCCCGGCCACCAGCACCGTGCGCCCGCCCGCGCCGAGTGTCGTGGTACTCGGCAGGACGAACACGTGCGGGTAGAGGCCCATGCCCCGGTGATCCGGATAGGGCGTCGGCTGGCTGGGGCCGTCGGGGGGCAGCTTGCTCACCACGGTCGTGGCCTGGCCGCCGGCGGGCGCGGAGGGGTCGAACACCTCGACGTCCTGGTTGTTGTCCATGAGGGCCGGCTGGGCGGCACCGCCGTTGTCCCGGCCGCCGGTCTCGTCCCAGCCGCCCAGGATGAGGACGCGCCCGTCGGGCAGCTCGGTGAGGGTGGGGTACCAGCGCCCGTGGGGCATGTCCTGGTACCGGGTCCAGGTCTCGGTGGCCGGATCGAAGGTCATCACCCAGGGGGCGCCCTTGAACCCGTTGCCCGCTCCGTTGCCGGGCCCCGCGCCGGTGTCCACGGGATAGTCGAGGTTCCCGCCCACGACCAGCACGCGACCGTCGGCGAGGAGGGTCTGCCCGGCGCAGAAGAGGTTGGCCGGTCGGCTGGCCGTGCGACCGCCACCGCCGGTGACGGGATAGTCGATGCTCGGGGGAGGAACCGACCTGCTGGTGTTGGTGGCCGGGTCCCAGACGTGGGCGGGACCGCCGTCGAACTCGTTGCTCTCGGTCGGATACTTGGGCTGGGAGAACCAGAGCACCTTGCCGGTGTGCATCAGCACGGCGTGGATCGCGTTGGAGGGGACGGAGAACAGGGGGCCCCAGGAGCCGTCGGCCTCGGTCGTGGCGAGCGGACTCTCGGTGAGACCCGCGGCCTGGATCGTGCGGGCCTCGGGGGTCGTGGGCGCGGCCTCGGGGCAGAAGGCCTCGTGGTCGGCGCGCCAGGCCTCCTGCCGGCAGTAGCGCAGGCGCGCGGCGGCCCGCGCCGTGGCCTCGGGCGTCGCCGCCTGGTGGTCGCCCGCGTGGTCCACGACGCCGCCCTCGACGACGTTCAGGAAGGACAGGTCCGTCGGCGGGCCGATCTGGTTGCCGATGACCCTGGGCGTCAGGACGATCGACGCGGCCAGCGCCGCGGCGCATGCGCTCAGCCCCAGGACCCACCAACGACCGGCTTTCCCGCCACCGCGCACGCGCCCTCCCGGACCGATTGCCTCACCCCTGCTATCGGCAGGCGCGCCGGCGTCCGGAGTCCGGGAGCACGGATCCGGTTCTAGGAGGCCCCCGCCCGGGCGAGCCCCAGGGCGTAGTCGGCCCACCACGCGCCGGCCGACGGCCCGCCGTTGCAGGTGCCGTCCGACTCACCGGGGCGCTTGACCCACAGCAGGGCGTCCACCAGGCGATCGCCGGTGTCCGCGGTCGGCCGGTCGCCGAGCGCGCGGCCCGACGGGTTGCACCACTCGTCGCGCGGCGCGGGGCCGGCCCCGTTGCGACCGGTGTCGATGACGAACGGCGCACCGCCGGCGAGGCGCGAGACGGCGCGCCCGTAGGCCCGGCTGACGGGCGTCGTGGAGAAGCTCGCGACGTTGACCGCGAAGCCGCGGGCTCGGGCGACGCCTGCGGCCCGCAGCCGCTGGGCGATCTCCGGAGCGGGCACCCACGTGGGGTTGCCGGCGTCGATGTAGACCGCGACGCCGGGCTGGGCCGAGAGCCGGTCGACCGCGCCCCGCAGGAGGGCCAGGCGCCGGCGCTGCGCGGCGGGGTCGAGGCAGTCGGCGGCGAGGGCGTCGGGCTCCAGGATCACGGCGGCCGGGCCGGAGCCGACACCCCGGGCCAGGGCGTCGATCCACCCCTGGTAGGCGGCGGCGTCGGAGGCCCCGCCGCCGCTGTGCGAGCCGCAGTCGCGATTCGGGATGTTGTAGGCCACGAACAGGGGCAGGGCGCGGGCCGCGCGGGCGGCGGAGACGCGCGCCGCGGCCTCGGCCCGGACGTCCGGGGTCCAGTCGCCCAGCCAGATGCCCTGGGGCTGGCGTGCGATCTCGTCCATCAGGGCGGCGTCGGCGGGCCGCGAGTCGCGCCATGCACGCGCCTGTGCGCGGGCCGGCGTGCGCGGGTCCACGTACTGGGGCAGGGTGGTGAAGGGGCTGCCGGAGCGGATGATGACGGCGCGGGCGCGGGCGACGCGGGCCCTCTTCGTCGCGCGAGTGACCGTCGCGACCCGGAACACCGCGCTCGCCACGCCGGCCACCGCGACGCGGGCCGAGCCCAGGGACGCCGTCTCGCTCGTCTTCACCTGGGCGCTTTCCGATCGCGCCGTGGCGGGCACGGCCGCGAGAACGACAGCGGCGAGCACGACCATGGGAAGTCCCAGGGCGCGCATGTGTGGGCGCGGGATGTCGGGCATGAAGGCACGGTGAGCCACGTGCACCAATCATCGGCACCGCGGCAGGCGGGCTGAACCCTACGAAATCCTCACCCTCCGCGTCGTCCCTCCGTCGAAGGAGGGATTCAAGCCGTCCCGCCCGGGTGCCGATGGCCCCCAGGATGAGCCCTCGCCGCCTCCTGATCGGCGCCGTCGCCGCCGTGGCGGCGCTCGCCATCCTCACCCTGCCCTTCCTGCTGAACCGGGACGACGCGGCGCGCGCGCCCTCGACCCCCGCCGCGCAGACCCCGTCGCCCGCCGAGGAGCAGGCTGCCGCCGAGGCGGAGTCCCAGCCGCGGCGCCGGCTGCTCCCGGCCCGGGACGGGGTCTATCTCGGGGTCTCGAACTTCTCGCTGGCCAGCGGGGAATCGACGATCGCGAGCTGGAGCCGTGAGCACGGCGCCCGCCCGCGGATCGTGAACTGGTACCAGCAGTGGCTGAGCGGCGAGCAGCGCTTCCGCACCGACTGGGCACTGCGCGTGTTCCGCCAGGGCGCCGTGCCGATGGTCACGTGGGAGCCGTGGTCGGCCCCCAAGGGCGAGATCCACACGGCTCTCCAACCCGAGATCAACCTCCAGACGATCGTCGACGGCGCCCACGACGCCTACATCCGCACCTACGCCCGGACCGTGGCGGCCTACGGGCAGCCCGTGCTCCTGCGCCTCGCCCACGAGATGAACGGCACCTGGTACCCGTGGGGTGTCCACGTGAACGGCAACACCCCCGCCCTCTACGCGAAGGCGTGGCGCCACGTGCACCGCATCTTCGACGCCGCCGGCGCGGACAACGTGAGCTGGGTGTGGTCGATCAACAACCTCGAGGGCCGCCCCGGCGAGGACCACGACCTCGACCAGTACTACCCCGGCCCGCGCTGGGTCGACTGGGTCTCGACGAGCGGCTTCAACTGGGGCGACGCCTACAGCTGGAGCTCGTGGCGGACCGCCGACTCCCTCTTCGGCGCCACCTACGCAGCGCTGTCACCCTTCGGCAAGCCGATCATGATCTCCGAGATCGGCACCACCGGCTCCGGGGGCGACCCGTACTCCTGGATCGGGCAGGCGCTGGCCACCCTGCGGACGAGCTATCCGCTGCTGCGGGCCGTGGTCTTCTACGACGACATCGACGGCGGCGGCCTCGACTTCCGTCTCCGCGGCCCCACCGTCCGCGCCATCGCGCAGCCGGGCGCGCTGGGACACGGCTGGCTCCAGCCGCTGCGCACCAAGAACCTGTAGCCCCGCTAATCCGCCTCGGCCTGCGTCAGGCTCCCCGCACGACGATGTCGCCCGCGGTGACGTCCACCGTGATCGATCGCGTGGCCCGGGGATCGTCGCGCACGCCGCTCAGGTGGAGGTCGCCGCTGCGGGTCGTCGCGTCGAGGCGGTAGGCGCCGGCCGGCACGACCACCTCGACGTCGCCGGACGAGACCTCCACCGTCACGTCCGAGGGCGCATCGGTGAACGCCAGGAACACGTCGCCCTGACGGGCCTCGACGCGTGCCCGGCGGCCCGCGAGGGCGCGGGCGTCGATGTCGCCGGAGCGGGTCCGCAGCTCGACGTCGCCCACCCGCCCCTCCACCCCCACGTCGCCGAATCCCGTGCGGGCCTCGAGCGCCACGTCTTCGGGCACCCGCGCGCGCACGTCGACCCGACACGACGTCCACAGCCGGCACGCCCATCGAAGGCGCGCCTCGTCGCCCTCGAGCCCCGCCTCGCGGCTGATGCCCAGTAGGAAGCTCCGCTCCCGGGCGACGGCCTCGACCACCCCGCGGCCAGCGGCGCGCACGTCGAGATCGCCCTGGTCCACCTCGAGCAACACGGCCGTCGGGTTCCCAACCAGCCGCACCCGGTCCTCGCGGGTGGTCCCCGCGACCGCCTGCAGCACCGCCCAGAGGGCGCTGGCGGCCACCAGCGCGGTCCCCGCGAGCAGGCCGGCGCGCAGAATGCGCCGGCGTCGACCGGTCATCGCGCGGGGACGCCCGCCGCCGCGGCAGGCGCGACCGCCACGGCCGGCCGGGGCCGCGGCAGCCGCCAGGCGAGCGCGTAGCCCACGGCGAGGGGCACCATCAGGGTCACGACCGCGATCTGGTAGGCGCCGCGCCCGAGGGGCTCCACCAGACCCGCCACGATGGCGCCGTAGGCGACGGGGCCCACGACGGCGCTCGCCCTCCCGGCGAGCCCGTATACGCCGAACATCTCGGCGAGCCGCTCGGGCCGGGCGAGGCGGGTCAGCACCACCCGTTCCACCACCTGCATCCCACCGACGCCGGCCCCCAGGATGGCGCCGGCGACGAGGAACGGCACCGGCGCCAGGAAGCCGGCGAGCAGGGCCAGCCCCACCGCCCAGAAGCCGAGCACGATCAGCAGGGTGGCGACGGCGCCGAGGCGGTCGCAGAGACGTCCCCAGGCGAACGAGGCCGCGACCGCGACGACGACGAGGACGAGCAGCACGTTGAGCGCCTGTCCCTCGCTGAAGCCCACGGCGGCGACCGCGAACGCGCTCATCACGGCGATGGCGGTGTTCACGGGATCGCCGTAGAAGAAGCGGGCGATCACGAAGCGCAGGAGGCCGGGTTCGTCGCGGGCGCCGCGGAAGGCCAGCAGTAGCCGCCGCCATGGATGGCGCGCCTCGGCCACCGACGCCTCACGGGCGCTGCCGCCCGGCTCGCGGATCGCGACCAGCGCCGGCGCGGCGACGGCCCCGAAGAGCACCGCCACCAGCAGGAAGCTGGCCGCCGTGACCCGGCCGTCGTCGTCGGTGGTGAGCTGGAAGAGGATCCCGGCAACGAGCACCCCGGCGTAGCCGAGGGCGCCCCCGAGACCCGAGAGCCGCCCGCGCGCCTCGGGCCGGGCGATCGCCGAGAGCAGCGCGTCGTAGTAGATCAGGGAGGCCTGGAAGGCGAAGTTGGCCACCCCGAAGAGCAGCAGACCCAAGGCGATGTCCACGAAACCGATGACGGCCGTGGCCGCCACCGACACGAGGGTGAACGCCGCCAGGAAGGGCTTGCGCCGGCCGGCGCGGTCGCTCATCGCGCCGAGGATCGGCGACACGAGCGCGCTCAGCAGCACGGAGGCGCTCACCGCCACCGTGAACCACAGGATCCCGGGCCCCTCGCCCAGGAACCGGATGCTCCACAGGCTCATCGCGAACGACACGACCGCGAAGCTGAAGATCGTGTTGGCGAAGTCGTAGAGGGCCCACGCCATCACCACCCCGGACCGCCCTGTCGGCGACATCTCGCCGAGGCCGCGCCACCAGGCGGCCGGGTCGGAGCGCCGGATCCGGGCCAGCAGGAGGAACATCAGGACGGCGAGCACCGCCGCCCCCAGGATGTACCAGGGCCACGGCCCGAAGAGGTCGAGGAGGCTCCCGCCCTCCGGCGTCTCGCGGAGGAACATGTAGTTGCCCCCGGTCGCCAGCGTGCCGACCGCCGCGACGCAGGTCCACGCGAGCGACGCGACGAGCACGCGCTTGACGGCGCCCGGCTGGGGCGCCAGGCGCCGTCCCCAGCTCAGGTAGGACGCCGC
>JAXIPH010000027.1:0-4454 GCA_045403035.1 Thermoleophilia bacterium
GCCCCGCGCGCCCGGCCGCTCCCGCCGGCTCCTCCCCGGCCCTCCCCGGCCCGGCGGCCCGCTCCGCCCGTGCGCCCCGGCCCGGCAGCCGTCGCCGGACCGCCCGCCGCGCCTCCGCCCCGGGCACCGGCTTCCGCACCGCCCGTCTCGCGGCCGGCGCCGGTCGAGCTGGAGGTCCCGTCCTTCGTCGCGCGCACCCCGCGCGCTCCATCCATCCCGCCCACCTCCCCGCGGCGCTCCGGGCCGCGTTGGGGGCGCATCGCCTTCGCCGCGGCCGCGGTCGTGGCGGGCGCCGCGGTCCTCACCGGGATCGGGATGAGCGGCGGCGAGCCGTCGGGGCCCGACTCGGCGCTGGACCTCGCGGGGCTCACCCCGGCGGCGGCGGAGGAGATCCCGGTCGACTACCTGCGCCTCTACGTCCGCTTCGGGCGGGAGATGGACATCGACTGGCGCTTCCTCGCGGCCATCGGCGGCCAGGAGTCGGATCACGGCCGCCACCCCGGGGCGACGCGGGTGAACCGGTCCGGTTGCGTGGGGCCGATGCAGCTCGGCGTGGGCGGAAGCTGCGGCGACTTCGTGGGGGCGTGGGGTGTCGACGGGGACGGCGACGGGCGGGTGGACCCCCGGGCGCCGGCGGACGCCATCGCGACCGCGGCCAACGGCCTGCGCCAGGGCAAGGGGGCGCCGGCGGCCGGGGGGCCCTACCTCGCGTACCGCCGGGCGGCGTGTGGGTACTACGGGGCCTGCTCGGACCCGCAGACGGACTACGCCGACGAGGTCATGGAACGCGCCGTGAGCTACGGGTTCCCGCCGCGCTGAGAGCGCCCTCCCGTCCCGCGGTCGCGGGACGGGAGGGCTCGGTGCTCAGTAGGGGACCGCCACCTGGCGCGTGGGCCCGTCGGCGTTCTCCGTGGGCGAGGCGGCCTCGGGCTGCGCCGGGATCGGCACCCCCCAGGTCTGCACGCCGAACTTCAGGAACCCGCGGACGTTGTTGAGGCGGGCGTCGCGGCCCGTCTCGACCGGCAGCACCCGGCCGCTGAGCAGCGGGGCGAGGTAGGGCGCCAGCACGGCGCCGCCGCCGCCGGTGATGACGATGGCGTCCATGTCCCACTCGTCGGCCCACAGGCGGTTCGCGTCGGACGCGATGTCCGTGGCCAGCTGTGTCAGCACGTGCTCGATGAGCCGGCTGAGGTCGAAGCTGTCGCCGCGGATCTTGACGCGGCCCTCCTCCATCGCCTCGTAGAGCCGGTACAGCTCCACCGTGACGCCGCTCTTCTCGCGGATCTTGCCCGCGATGGTCGCGAACGCACGGCCGACGCCCGTCTCGGTGCTCTGGCTGGCGCGCTCGAGGAACGTGCCGCGGTCCGACACGGTGAGGTCCGAGGTCTGGAACCCGATGTCCACGATGCCGATCTTCTGCTGGAGCATCTGGCGGTCGCCGACCTTGCCCGCGTCGTCGAGCACCATGTCGTACATCGAGCCGAACGGCTGGGGGATGACCCGCACGTCGCTGATCTCGAGGACGGTGCGGTGCCGCTTGCCGTCCGCGTCGATGACCGTGAACGTGTGCCGGTCGCGCAGCAGGCGCGCCAGCTCGTCGGCCTTCGCCCGGAAGCTCGAGATCGGCAGGCCGGTCACGAGGTTGATCGGTGTGTCCGGCTCCGCCAGCTCGGACGCCACGGCGAGGGCCAGCACCTTCGCCGAGTCGGTGAGGAAGCGGTCCTGATCGAGCGTGAACGACCGCAGGCTGCTCTGCCGCTCGGCGAGGTCGCCGGCGAAGATGCCGCGGTCCTCCATCTCGAGGTGGAGGTGGTCGTCGCCGAGCCGTGCCTCCGGCATCGGCCCGCCGAAATGTCGATCCGTCGCTTCGCCGATGACGGACTTGACGACGAGCGAGCGCTCGCCGTTGGTGGCCTTGGTGAAACCAAAGCCGAGGTCGATGCCGAGGATCTGCACGGTAGTAGGCCTCCTGGTGCCCGGGGGGGCCCCGATCCTACGAAGGCTCGTCGTGCCCGACTTCCCCCACACGACGGGGCCGGGCCGCCCCCCGTTGGTCGTGGTGCCGGTGCGGGTGGGGAGGGGCTCTTCGCTAGGCTTTGGCAAGAATGGGCGCCGCCCCCGACGACACCCGCCGCCGCAGGGTGGGGCTTGCGCTGATCGCCCTGGCGTTGGTGCTCTTCGTGGCCGAGATGGTCGCGATCGCGCTTGGCTGGATCGAGGTCGCGGGCCTGATCTTCGTGGTGTTCGCGGCCGGGTGGTTCGCGCTCCGCTCGTACCAGAAGCGCACCGGCCGGACCTAGCCTCCGAGGGTCCTCAGAGGACCACGCTGAGGGTGATGCCGTCGCCCACCGTCACCAGGGCGGTGCGCAGGCGCGGGTGAGCGAGGGCGATCGCCGTGAACTCCGCCAGTGCCTGCGCGTTCGGCTCGCGCTCGCCGGGGGGAGCGGCCACCCGCCCGCCCGACAGCACGTTGTCGGCCACGACCAGGCCGCCCGGGCGCACCAGCCGGACGGCGTGCTCCAGGTAGGCGGCGTAGCCGGTCTTGTCGGCGTCGATGTAACAGAGGTCGTAGGCGCCGCCGTCGAGGCCGGGGAGGGTCCCCGCGGCGGGGCCGCGGTGCACGCGCACGACCTCCGCGAGGCCCGCCTCGGCCAGGAACCGCTCCGCGCGGTCGGCGTGGGAGGGGTCGGCCTCCAGCGTGTCGATGCGCCCGCCGGGCGCAAGGCCCCGGGCCATCCAGGCCGCCGAGGTCCCGACGAAGGTGCCCACCTCCAGCACCGCTCGGCCGCCGGTCGCCCGCACCAGCACCTCCAGCAGGCGCCCCAGATCGGGGTGGGTCATCATCATCGCGTTCGGCGCGTGCTCCATCGCCCGGTAGAGCCCGGCGAGCCCCGGCGGGATCTCGGCGAGGCCGTCGACGTACGCGGCCAGGGCGGGGTCGATGGTCAATCGGTCGAGCGCCACCCGCCGAGCCTACCGGCGCCCGAGGCTCGCGAGGCCCGTGAGGGCCCAGGTGCCCAGCACCACGAGCATCCCGCCCACCGAGAGCAGGCCCGGCCACAGCTCCGGCCAGCTGAGGTGCTCGAGCTCGGCGGCGCGGGCCGACTCGAGGATGTGCGTCACGGGGTTGATGTCGGCGGCCGTGCGCAGCCAGCCGGTGAGCACCTCGCGGGGCGCGTACGCCACGGAGGTGAAGACCGACAGGAAGATCACCACCTGCATGAGGGGCGCGGCCTGGATGGTGCGGGCCCGCAGCGCGACGCCCATCGCCCAGCAGGCGGCCACGGCCGAGAAGCCGATCCCCAGCAGGTAGACCGTGGCCGTCCCCCCGACCCCGGGAAGCGCCACCCCTCCGATGAGCCCCGCCGTGAGGACCACGGTGGTCGTGAAGAGGCTGCGGAGCGCGGCCGCGGTGAGCGGCCCGGTGAGCAGGGTGAGCCGCGGGGCCGGGCTCGCGACCAGCCGGTCGACGAACCCGCCCTCGATGTCGCGGGCGAGGGTCATCCCCGCGTTGATGCCCGCGAAGCCGGCGCCCATCACGGCGGCCAGGGGGATCGTGAACGCCAGGTAGGAGGCGCCGAGGAACTGGGGCAGCAGCGAGATGCCACGGAAGGCCCCGGAGGTGGCCACCAGGATGAACAGCGGCATGATCAGCGAGGGCAGGAACACCGAGGGCATCCGCCGCACGAGGATCAGGCTGCGCCAGGCGAGGCCGGCGGTCACCCCGAGCCCGTGCCTCACGACGAGCCCGCAAGGCGGTTGAGGAAGGCCCGGTAGCTGGCGGCCAGCGCCACCACGACCAGCGCCAGCGCGACCGCGAGCCCGATCAGCGTGGCCCGGGCCTGCACGCCGAAGATCACCTGGTCGCGCATCGCCTCGACCAGGTACGAGATCGGGTTCGCGTCCGCCACCACCCGGAACCAGCCGGTCATGGTCTCGCGCGGGAAGAAGGCCGAGGAGAAGAAGAGCAGCGCGAAGACGAGGGGGAAGCTGCCCTGGACGGCCTCGGAGGAGCCCGTGCGGAGGGCCAGGGTCACGCCGAGCCCGCTCACGGCCACCGACAGCAGGGCGGCTAGCAGCAGCAGGACCGCGACGCCGGCCACGCCGCCCTGCACGCGCGCGCCGAACGCCAGGCCGATGCTCAGGAAGAGGACGGTCTGGATCATGGCGAGCATGACCCCGCCGGCCAGGCGGCCCGTGAGGATGGCGACGCGCGACACCGGCGAGGCCACGAGGCGGTCGAAGAACCCACCCTCGATGTCGAGCGCGAAGGCCGCTCCGGCCGTGGTGCCGCCGATCAGGATGCCCTGAAGCACGGCGCCCGCGAGGGCGAAGTCGAGGAACCCGCGCACCGGCGGGAAGCCCGGGATCGTGCCCGGGGCGTTGCCGAACGACCCGGTGAAGATCGCCATCAGCACGAGGGGGAAGAAGAGGCTCGGGAAGAGGGCCTGGGG
>JAXIPH010000329.1:0-3005 GCA_045403035.1 Thermoleophilia bacterium
GCGCCCCGCGGCGCTGGGCGGGCGGCGACGCCGGCGGGCCCGGAAGCCGCTGGGCGGGGCGGGACCCCGGATGGTAGAGTCGCGGCGTATGGGTGTCATCGACGAGCTCGTGCTCAACAACCATGTGTTCGCCCGCCGCCGGGACCGCCGGCACCTCGACGTCCAGCCCTCGCGCCGGCTCGCCGTGGTGACCTGCATGGACTCTCGGCTGGACGTCTTCGCGGCCCTCGGCCTGGAGCTCGGCGAGGCGCATGTGATCCGCAACGCCGGCGGCGCGATCACGGACGACGTGATCCGGTCGCTCGCGCTCTCCCAGCTGCGGCTGGGCACCCGCGAGGTGCTCGTGATCCACCACACCGATTGCGGGTTGGAGAAGGTCACCGACGACAGCTTCCGAGCCGAGCTCCAGCAGCTCAGCGGGATGGCGCCGTCCTTCGCGATCGAGTCGTTCACCCACCGCGAGGAGAACCTGCGCCAATCGATCCGGCGGGTTCGCTCCTCCCCCTTCATCCCCCACGGCGACGGTGTCCGGGGATTCATCTACGACGTCGACACCGGCCAGCTCGTCGAGGTCCACGCCTAGCCTGCGGCACCCGGACGGGGATCCCGGCCCTCCGGGCCGTGTCAGCCGGCCTCGGGGGTGGTCCAGAAGCGCGGTGATCGGCACTGGGCCGGCAGGCGGCGGCGGCGGGGGGCTCGATCCGCGTCGCGTGCCGCCGGGACCAGCTCGGATCCGCCGACGGCCGACGCGCCCCCGCCACGGACTCCGGCGAGGGCCTCCGCCGTCACGGGCGCCCGTACCTTCCCGGGCCCGACGAACGAGAGGTCGCGCAGGTCGAGCACGATCTCGGGCTGAACCAGCCCGCCCGCGCGATCGAGGGCCGCGATGATGACGGCGGCGGTCTCGAGGGCCAGGTCCCCCGACATGGCCAGCACGAGGCGACCGTCGCGCTCGTCGGTCCGCACCTGGAAGGGCCGACCACCACGATCACCGGGCACGCCGCCTCCTCCATGTCGCAATCCAGGGAGAGACGCGGTCCCGTCGAGCGCCGTCAGTGAACGCTCGCGGTCCTCGCGGTGCGGATCGGCGCAACTCAGACCAGTCGTGATCCAGGCCGCGGGATCACCTTACCCCCGCTCGTCGTATCCGGTCCAAATCGACTGTTCCGGGCCGGTCGCGGCCGGCCTCCCGGCTCAGCCGGACGTCTCCGGCTCTTCCGGCGCCAGGAAGAACAGCTCGGCGGCGAGGTCCGGCTCCAGGCAGACCTGGCTCATGAACGCCACCACCGTCCGGTCGAGCGCCCGCTCGACCACGTCGCGGAACTCCGTCTCCATCACCTCCGAGAAGCTCCGGCGCAGCGAGTGGACCTGCTCTCCGCGGCCGCGCGCAACCAGGGTCTGCTCCACCGGGGTGAGCGCGTCGCGCAGGACGCAGACGATCAGGTCGGGGCCGACGCGGTCGGTCCTCGCCCGGGTCGGGCCCTTGCCGAAGTACTCGGAGTGCACCTGCACGATGCCCCGGGTGATCTCCGTGAGCGGCCCGCGATCGGATGCGGCCGCCGCCGACTCGATCCATTCCATTCCGGCCATCCCTCGCGGACGTTGCTGAGGACGGGGAAGAAGACCGGCCTCGCCGAGAGTGGGGGCGACGATACTCGCGCCGCCCCCCGATTACGACTCGGCACCGCCCGCCGCGGCGGACCTACGTGTCTCGTGCGGACCTGAGAGCCGACCCTCCACCACGCCGGGGCGGCGGCACAACCACGTGCGTCGGGCTAACCTCGTCCGCGTGGGACGCGTCCTCGTCGTCAACGCCGGGTCGACGGGGTTGAAGCTGACGCTGGTCGATGACGACGAGGGCGGAACCGCCATCGAGTCGCCGGCGGCCGCGCCCGCCGATCTCGTCGCGGTCGGCCATCGGGTGGTCCACGGCGGCGCCGCGTTCGTCGCGCCCACCGTCCTCGACGACGAGGTCCTCGGCCGGCTGGAGGCCCTGACCGACCTGGCGCCGCTGCACAACGGGCCGGCCCTGGCGGCGATCCGCTCGACCATGGCCGCGCTCCCGTCCGTGCCCCAGGTGGCGGTCTTCGACACCGCGTTCCACGCGGTCCTGCCGGCGGAGGCGACGACCTACGCGGTGCCGCGGCGCTGGCGGGAGGAGTGGGGCATCCGCAAGTACGGGTTCCACGGGCTGTCGGTCGCCTGGAGCCTGGAGCGGGCCGGCGCGCTGCTCGGGCGGCCGCCGGAGGAGCTTCGCCTGGTGGTGTGCCACCTGGGCGGAGGCGCGTCCGCCACCGCCGTGGCCGGCGGGCGGTCGGCCGACACCACGATGGGCTTCGGCCCGCTCGACGGCCTGGTGATGGCCACGCGCAGCGGCGCGCTCGATCCCGAGGTCCCCCTGCACCTCGTGCTCCGGCGGGGTGTCCCCGCCGAGGAGGTCGAGCGCCGGCTCAACCACGAGAGCGGCCTGAGCGGTCTCACCGGGGGGGTGTCCGACATGCGCGAGGTCGAGGCCCGCGCCCGGCGGGATGACGCGCAGGCCGTCCTCGCGCTCGCCGTCTACGACCGTCGCCTGGCGGCTGCGGTGGCCGGGATGCTGCCCGTGCTCGGGCGCATCGACGCCGTCGTCTTCACCGGCGGCGTGGGCGAGGGCTCCGCCCGGGTGCGCGCGGCCGCGGCCTTGCGCCTCGCGCCCCTGGGCGTGAACATCAACCGGGATGCGAACGAGGGCGGCACGGGCGATCGCGACATCGCCGGACCAGACTCCCCCATCCGGGTGCTGCTGGTGCACGCGCGGGAGGACGTGATCATCGCCCGCGCGGTCAGGAGCGTCGTGTGACCGCGAGCGACGACGGGTTCCTGCAAGGCATCGACGAGTACTGGCGTGCGGCCAACTACCTGTCCGTCGGGCAGATCTACCTGCTCGACAACCCCCTGCTGCGCGAGCCCCTGCGGCTCGAGCACATCAAGCCGCGGCTACTCGGCCATTGGGGCACCAGCCCGGG
>JAXIPH010000361.1:0-5742 GCA_045403035.1 Thermoleophilia bacterium
CCGAAAGGCGCTCCCACTCCTCCGACGGGGGCGTCGGGGTCGTGCCCTGATGGATCAGCAGCATGTACTTCATCGCTTCCTCCTTCTGGGATGGTCGCCCATGAGACAAACGGGGAGCGACGAAATCGACAGCTCCCGCGCCGAAGATCGCAACTCGCGCTCGCGCCGGGCCACCCGAACCGACGGACACGCCGGCTAGCTCGCCGCCTCGGCCGCCTGCTCCCATTCGCGCATCAGCCAGGACAGCTCCTCCTGCAGGGAGCGGTGCTCCTCGCCGCGTGCGGCCAGGAGCTCGCGGTCGCCCACCACCCGTGGGTCGGCGAGATCGCCCTCGACGGCCGCGATCCGGGTCTCGAGCTCGGTGATGCGCCCCTCCAGTCGGCGCACCTCGGACACGGGCTTGCGAGCCCGCGGCTCGCGCGACACGGGGCGCCGGGCCCGGCGCGGCGCGGGCGCCGGTGCGGCCGGCGCGGCCGACTCCTCGCGGGCGCGCACCAGGTCCGAGTAGCCGCCGGCGCGCATGACGGCCCGTCCGTCCTCGATCGCCAGCGTGTGCGTGGCGATGGCGTCGATCAGGGCCCGGTCATGGGACACCATCAGGATGGTCCCGTCGTAGGCCTCGAGCGCCGCCTCCAGGGCCTCGCGGCTCTCCGCGTCGAGGTGGTTCGTGGGCTCGTCCAGCACCAGCAGGTTGCCTCCGCGGGCGATCAGCGCCACCAGCTCCAGGCGGCGGCGCTCGCCGCCCGACAGGCGCTCCACGCGGGCGTCGGCGGCATCGCCCGAGAACAGGAATCCGCCGAGCAGGGTGCGCGCCTGGGTCTGGGTGAGGTCGCTCGAGGCGAGGACCGTCTCGGCCACCGTGCGGTCCTCCCTCAGGCTCTCGCCCTGCTGCGAGAAGTATGCCGGCACCACGCGATGACCCATGCTCACGCGCCCCCGCGCCGGCGCGCGCCGGCCGATGAGCGTCTCGAGGAGGGTCGTCTTGCCGGCGCCGTTCGGGCCCACCACCGCCAGCCGCTGGCCGCGCTCCAGGGTGAAGCCCACGCCGGACACCAGCGTGCGACCCGGCACCGCGATGTCGACGCCGTCGATCTCCAGCACCACCCGGCCGCTGCGCTCCACCTTGGGGAACCCGAACGCGAGGTGGGCGGCTCGCGTGGGCGCCCGGGGGGGCTCCATCTTGTCGAGCTTCTTCTGGCGCGAGGCCGCCTGCCGGGACTTGGTGCCGGCGCGCCAGCGGATCACGAAGCGCTCCAGGCGCGCGATCTCGGCGGCCTGCCGCTCGGCCTCGGCCCCCTGGCGGTCGATGGCGAGGGCCCGCTCGCGCCGGAAGGCCGAGTAGCCCAGCGGCCAGAGCTTCGACCGGCCGCGGTCGAGCTCGAGGACCCCGGTCGCCAGCGACTCCAGGAGCCACCGATCGTGCGAGACCAGAAGCACGGCCGCGCCCAGCTCGGCGATGGTGCGCTCGAGCCACTCCACGGCCTCGATGTCGAGGTGGTTGGTTGGCTCGTCCAGGAGCAGCACGTCCGGCCGCGACACCAGCGCCCGTGCCAGGGACGCCCGCGTGAGCTCTCCGCCCGAGAACCCGTCGAGCGGCCGCTCCAGCTGGTCCTCGCCGATGCCCAGCCCGCGCAGCACCCGCTCCATCCACGCCCGCCAGGCGTAGCCCCCGGCGCGCTCCAGGCGAGCATGGGCCTGCTCGTAGGCGCCCAGCACCTCCGGCCCGGCGTCGCCCGCGGCCATCCGCGCCTCGAGCTCGGCCAGCTCGTGCTCGGCGCGCGCGGCCCCCTGCACCCCCTGGCCCACGTAGCGCTCCAGCGTGAGGCCGTTGCCGAGGGGCGGGCGCTGGTCGTGGAGGGCGACCGTCGCCCCCTTGGGCAGGCTCACCCGTCCGCCGTCCGGGTCCAGGCGGCCGGCGAGGATGCGCAGCAGCGTGGTCTTGCCCTCGCCGTTGCGCCCCACCACGGCCAGGCGGTCGCCGGGGTCGACGCGGAAGCTGACATCCCCCAGAACGTCCCGGGCGCCGAAGCTCTTGCTGAGTTGGATGGCTTGCACGACCGACTAGGGTCGCGAGATGCCGTCTCCCGAGCCGATCCGCGACGCCGCCGGCGTCTCCGCCGTCAACGCCGAGGCGCGGGCCGCCGGGCGCGCGGCGATCGACCTCGAATTCCTCTGGGAGCGCACGTACGCGCCCATTGCGTGCCTCGCCCAGGTGGCCACCCCGGTGGGGGTCCACCTGATCGACCCGATCGAGGGCGCGCCGCTCGACGACGTCGCCGCTCTGGTGTCCGACCCCGGCGTCGAGGCGGTGATGCACGCCCCGTCCGCTGATCTCACCCTGCTGGGCCTCGCCTTCGGAACCCGCCCGCAGCGGATCCGGGACCTCCAGATCGTGGCCGGGTTCGTTGGCCTCGGGGCCGGCCAGGGGCTGGCGACGCTGCTGGAGCGGGTGCTCGGGGTGCGCCTGGACAAGGGCGAGCGGTACACCGACTGGAGCCGGCGACCCCTCTCGCCCGCGCAGCTCGAGTACGCCGCGGGGGACGTCCTCCACCTCCTGGAGCTGGCCGACGAGCTCGATCGGCGGGTGCGCAAGCTGGGGCGGGAGGAGTGGGTGGCCGAGGAGCACGAGCGGCGCTACGGGCCGGACGCCCGGATCGTGCCGGATCCCGAGCTGTCGTGGCGCCGGGTGAAGGGCAACGGCCGCCTCGGCGGCCAGGACCGGGCCGTGCTGGCCTCCGTGGCCGCGTGGCGCGAACGCGAGGCGCAGAGGCGCGACCGCCCCGCGGCCTGGGTGGTCCCCGACCGGACGCTCATCGAGATCGCCCGGCGGCGGCCGGCGAGCCGGGCCGCCCTCGAGGGCGAGCGCGGCCTGCCCGACCGCATCCGGGGAGCCGACGCCGACTCGCTCCTCGAGGCGGTCCGCGCGGGCGAGGCCGCTGCGCCGATGGCGATGCCCTCGGCCCCGCCGCCCGAGGCGCAGCACCGCCTGGACGTGCTGAGCCCGCTCGGAGCGGTGCTCGTGACCGCGCGGGCCGAGGCCGTCGACCTGGCGCCGAGCCTGGTGGCGACGCGCGACGAGATCTCCTCGTTCCTGCTCGCGGCCATCGCCGGAGACCTCGACGACCAGCCGCTCGCGAGCGGATGGCGACGCGAGCTGGTGGGCAGCGCCCTGATCGAGCTGGCCGAGGGGCGGCTCGCGCTGGCGGCCGACGCGCGGCGGCCCTACCTGACGGAGCTGGCCCGGACTCCCGGCGGCGCGGCGCGGGTACAGTGACCCGCGTGGCCGCCCCCCTCGACCACATCGCCTGCTTCATCGACGAGTCCGACGCGGCGACCCGCGCGCTGGCGCACGCCGGGGCTCTGCGCGCGCTGTCCGGCGGGAAGCTGAGCGTGGTGCACGTGGTGGCGCCGCCGTCCTTCCTGATCTCGCTGGCGGGCGCCGTGGGCGGCTCCGCCCCGTTCGACGACCGGCCGGAGCTCGAGGCCGCGCTCGCGTGGCTCACGAACCGGGTCGACGAGACCGAGGGGGCCGAGCCGGTGGTGCTCGAGGGTCACCCGGCGAGCACCGCGTGCGACTGGGCCCGGGAGGCGGGCTGCTCGGTGATGGTGGCCGCTAGCCACCGGGGCGTCGTGGAGCGGGTGTTCCTGGGGAGCTTCGCCGGCTACCTCGCCCACCACGCCCCGTGCCCGGTGCTGCTGGTGCCTCCCGAGACCCCCGGCACCCCCTGAGGTGCGAGGCGGCGGCGGGCGGGGTTCCGCGCGGGTCCCCTGCGCCCGCCGCGAGCCGTGGGACGGGCTACGCCGCCAGGGCCGTCATCCCGCTCTCCGAGGCGGAGAGACCGGGGTGGGCGTGGGTACAGCCGGGAACCTGGCAGGACCCCCCCGCATCGGGATCCAAGAGTGCAAGAAGAGCCTCGATGCGAGCGGTCTCGACGAGCGTGAGCGTGCTTCCCATGTCATCTCCTGACGGTGCCGAGGGATTCATGGGCGCTATCCAACCTCGCCCTGGTGTGGCGCGGGTTGCGCGGAGGTTAGGGGTCGGTTATGCCGGGGTCGTCCACCAGCGGGGCGAGGTCGGCCATCGCCGTCACGAGGGCGACGCGGGCCACCGACGGCGCGGCGGCGGCCAGAGGCAGGACCTGCCAGATCGAGCGCCGCAGGTAGTGGCCGGCCCAGGGCCGGTAGCGCTCCCCGGTGCGCATCACGAGCGCCTGGATGCTGCGGAGGTTGTCGACGCGATCCGCGAGCTTCAGGATCTGGGCGCGATGGGGGGCGTTGCGCAGCAGCCGCTCGTAGTAGCGGCGGATCTCGTCGGGGTCGTCGGGGGCCGTGAGCCAATCGACCAGGTCGGCCACATCGGCGCCGAAGCCCGCGCGCAGCTCCTCGACGGTGGTGGTCGTGTCCTCCACGGTGTCGTGCAGCAGCGCGGCCTGGAGCAGCACGGGGTCGGACTCCCCCCAGCGCGAGAGCTCCATGGCCACTCGGACCAGGTGTACCCAGTACGGGGTGTCGCTGCCGCGCCGGGTCTGCTCGCCGTGGCGGGCGCGCGCGAAGGCCAGGGCGCGCCGCAGCGCGGTACGGTGGGCCGGGTCCGGCAACGCCGCCACGAAGTCGGTCCAGACCCGGTCGACCGTCTCGGGGGCGTCGAACATGCCGGGCCAGGCGAGCGCTTCCTCGGTGGGCGCTCCTCGACCGTGGCCGGCGTCCCCCAGCGACGGCGGACGGAGCGGCATCGGACCCATGACCTCTAGCCTAGCGCCGCCGACAACGCCCGAGCGCCGGCTCGCGGTGATCGACATGGGCTCCAACACCTTCCGGTTGGTCGTCTACCGCTACCGCGAGGGCGGCTCGTTCCAGCTCGTGGACGAGGTCCGCGAGGCGGTCCGGCTCTCCCAGGGGGCGACGCCCGAGGGGCTGCAGGCCGACGCCATCGAGCGCGCGGCGCACACCACCCGCCTCTACGCCGCCTTCGTCGCCGCCAGCGGAGTGGACGCGGTGGAGGCGGTGGCGACCAGCGCCGCGCGGGACGCCGCCAACGCCGACGAGGTGATGGCCGCCCTGTCGGCCGACGGGGCGCTTGCGGTGCGCACCCTGTCGGCCGAGGAGGAGGCCTGGTACGGCTACCTCGGTGCCGTCAACAGCACGACCCTGGGCGACGGCTTCGTGCTCGACCTGGGCGGCGGGAGCGTCCAGGTGACCCAGGTCGTCGGCCGAGGGCTCGAGCGGGCCGTGTCGCGTCCCCTGGGTGCCGTGCGCATGACCGAGCGGTTCCTCTCCGGGGAGCGCGCGAGCCGCTCCGACGTCAAGGCCCTGCGCAAGCACGTGGCCCAGGAGCTCGGCGACCTGCCGTGGCTCGACGCCTCCGGCGGGCGGACGGTCGGCATCGGCGGGACCATCCGCACCCTGGCCCGGATGCACCAGCGCCGGGTGCGCTACCCGCTCGACGAGCTGCACGGGTACCAGCTCACCCGGGAGGGCCTGCAGGAGCTGATCGACGCCATGGCCGAGCTGCCGGCGGGCGAGCGCGGGAGGTTGCCCGGGCTGAAGCCCGACCGGGCCGACATCACCCTGGCCGGCGCGGTGGTCATCTCGGCCGTGCTGGAGCGGATCGGCGTCGACCGCGTGGAGATCTGCGCCCAGGGGCTGCGGGAGGGCATCTTCTACGAGCGCTTCCTCGCCCCGGCCGACCCGCCCCTGATCCCCGACGTGCGGCGACAGAGCGTGCTCAACCTGGTGGAGACC
>JAXIPH010000251.1:0-5929 GCA_045403035.1 Thermoleophilia bacterium
AGAAGGTGTTCGGAGAGCTGCAGACCGCGCTCGCCGGTTAGGGCGAACCCCCGGCGGGAGACGCCCGCCGGGGCCTCAGCCCCCCCGGTCGCGCCGGGCCCGCTCCGAGCGCGAGGCCCCCACCACCGCGGCCGTCACCAGCAGCCCCCAGAAGACTCCGTAGGCGAGCCCCCGGCCCAGCGGCTGGGCGAGCAGGGCCACGTGGACGAACCACATCAGCAGGATCGCGACGGGGGCCACGATGGCCACCTGCACCGCCACGTGCAGGTCCTCCCAGCGCCGCAGCCAGGCGGGGGGCGGTCGGCGGGGCGGGGCGCTCATCGCCTCGAGGATACGCCGCGGCGGCCCGGCCTCGCGCCGTCGCCTAGAGTGCGGGCGTGAGCCCGACGTCCCCGCATTGGCCCGCGTTCGCCGAGTGGATGGGCACCCTCTCGGACCTCTACGGAACGCAGATGCTCCTGGGCTGGGACCGCGAGACCACGATGCCGCCGGCCGGCGCCGAGGGGCGCGCCCGCCAGATGGGCACGCTGGCCGCCCTCAACCACCGCGAGCTGGTGCGGGAGGAGATGGGCGAGGTCCTGGAGCGGCTCGGCGCCGATCCGGGCCTGGACGACGACGCCCGGGCGATGGTGCGGCTGGTGAGGCACGACCGGGACCGCGCCGTCCGCGTGCCCGAGGCCCTGGTGCGGGAGATCACCGAGACGTGCTCGCGCTGCGTCAGCGCGTGGGCGCAGGCGCGGCGCGAGAACGACTACGCGGCCTACGCCGCCCCGCTGCGGCAGGTGCTGCGCCTGAAGCGGCAGGAGGCCGAGGCCATCGGGATCGGCGACGAGCCCTACGACGCCCTTCTCGACGCCTACGAGCCGGGCACCCGCGCCGCGGACCTGGAGCCCGTCTTCGCCGAGCTGCGCGAGCGGCTGACCCCCCTGGTGGCGGCGGCCACCGACCGCGATCCGGCGGCCCTTCCCCAGCGCGACTGGGACGAGGGCGCCCAGATGGCGCTGGCCCACGAGATCGCCCGCATGGTGGGGTTCGACGAGAGCGCCGGGGTCATCGCGAAGTCCGCCCACCCCTTCACGTCGTCCCCCCACCGCGGGGACGTGCGGTTCAGCACCCGCGTCGCCCGCGAGAGCCCGCTCAGCAACATCAGCGCCGTGATGCACGAGCTCGGGCACGCCCTGTATGAGCAGGGGTTCCCCGCCGAGGCGGTCCGCACGGCGGTGTACGACGCGCCGTCCCTCGGCGCACACGAGTCGCAGTCGCGTTTCTGGGAGAACCAGATCGGCCACACCCACGCCTTCTGGGAGCGCCTGGAACCCGCCATGCGGGGCCTCTTCCCCGACGCGATGTCCGGCATCGACGCCGGGCTGCTGCACCGGGCCGCGCGCGTCGTGCGGCCCTCGCTCATCCGCGTGGAGGCCGATGAGGTCACCTACAACCTTCACATCGTCCTCCGCTTCGAGATCGAGCTCGCCCTGGTGCGCGGCGACCTCGACGTCGACGACCTCCCGCTCGCGTTCTCCGACGGGATGGAGCGGCTGCTCGGCATACGGCCGCCCACGGACGCGCTCGGGGCCATGCAGGACATCCACTGGGCCGACGGCCTGTTCGGCTACTTCCCGACCTACACCCTCGGGAACCTCTACGCGGCGCAGCTCGCCGAGGCCGCCGAGCGCGACCTTGGATCGATCGAGGAGGCGGTGGCGGAGGGGCGCCTCCTCGATCTCCTCGGCTTCATGCGCGAGCGGGTCCACCGCCACGGCGCGCGCTTGCCCACGGCGGAGCTGATGCGCCGCGCGACCGGCGTCGATCTGAGCTCGGACGCGCTGGTGACCCACCTCGAGCGCTCCTACGCGGCGGTGGGGCGGTGAGGAGGCGCCTCGCCGGCGGCGGCATCACCCCCGTGGGGGAGCAGCCGCCCTCGGTCCCCGGCTGGGGCGCCCGGCCGGCGACCTGACCGCGCGCGGGCGGCTCGACGCCTCGCGGGCCCGGATCGCGGCGCCCACGATGCCCGCCTCGTTGCGCAGCGTGGCGGCCACCAGCGGCGGGCGGACGGCCAGCAGCTCCAGGAACTTGTCGGCCCGCCTGGAGATGCCGCCGCCCAGGATGATCAGGTCCGGCCAGATGAGCCTGTCCACCCGGTTGAGGTACTCGTCGAGCAGCGGGGCCCACTCCTTGATCGACAGGCCGCGACGCTCCCGGGCCCCGGCCGATGCGCGGAGCTCGGCATCCTTTCCCCGGATCTCGATGTGGCCGAGCTCCAGGTTCGGCACGAGGGCTCCGTCGTTGAACAGGGCCGACCCGATCCCGCTGCCGAGGGTGAGCATCAGCACGACCCCCTTCACACCCTTGCCCGCGCCGAACCGGATCTCGGCGAGCCCGGCCGCGTCGGCGTCGTTCAGCAGGACGCAGGGCCGGCCGATGGCCGCCGAGAACAGCTCCGCCGCCTGCACCCCGATCCAGGCCGGGTCGATGTTCGCCGCGGTCATCGCGGTGCCGTCGACGAGCGCCGACGGCAGGCCGATGCCAACGGGGCCGGCGTCCGGGCCCAGCGCGGCGACGATGCCGGCGGTCGCGTCCACGACGGCCTCCGGGACGGCCGGCTGGGGGGTCTCCACGCGGATCCGGTCCCCGATCAGCGCCCCGCGACGCGCGTCCACCAGCCCCGCCTTGATGCCGCTGCCGCCGATGTCCACGCCGATCAGGCCCGTCGTCATCTCGGGATGTCCTCGCTGTCGTAGGTGACCAGTGACGCGACGTCGTACCCCCGCAGTGCGTCCCGTCCGGGGAGGAAGGCGAGCTCGACGACGAAGGCCAGCCCCACCACGACGCCCCCCAGCTCCTCCACCAGCTCGCACGCCGCCCGAGCCGTGCCGCCCGTCGCCAGGAGGTCGTCGTGGATCAGGACCTTCTGCCCGGGGCGCACGGCGTCGGAGTGGGCCTCGAGCGTATCCACGCCGTACTCGAGGGCGTAGTCGCGGCCGATGCGGACGCCCGGCAGCTTGTCGCGCTTGCGGGCGGCGGCGAAGCCGATTCCGAGCGACTGGGCGAGCGCCCCACCCAGGATGAAGCCCCGCGCCTCGATCCCCAGCACCAGCTCGGGCTGACGGAGCCGGCTCCAGTCGGCCAGGCGGTCCACGCAGGCCGTGAGCCCGGGGCCGCTCTGGAACAGCGGCATGAGGTCGTAGAAGAGCACCCCGGGCCGGGGATGGTGCGCGATCCGCCGGACGCTCCCGTCGATATCGAAGGCGGCGATCTCCACGGCCGCCCTACGCGCTCGCGACCTGGCGCAGCTCGGAGATGAGCATCAGGTGGCGCATGTGCGAGGCCAGCGCCGCCAGGGCCTCCAGGGCCTCGAGGGCCTCCCGGCGCCGCTCGGGGTTGCGCGAGCGGAGGCCCACGGTCAGGAGCTGCTGCAGGAGGCCGGCCTCGCGCTCGGCGGCCATCCGGAAGATGCGCAGGTGCCGGGGCTCGACGCCGTAGGACGACAGCTCCAGGGCGGTCTGAACCACCTCGCGGTCCGTCTCGTCGTACCCCGAGGCGTCCTCCCCCCCCACCAGCCCGTACTCCTCCAGCGCCCGCAGCAGCGCCACGGGCGCGCCGGTGGTGGCCAGGATCTCCTCGGCGGCGTAGCGGCGGGTGGGCGCCGGCTCGGCCAGCTGGGCCCGCTTCAGCTGCTTGGCCTGGTTGGCGACGCTGAACGCCCCGGTGGTCGACGACTCCAGCTCCTGGCGGATCACGCGCAGCGGCAGGAACTCGTCACGCTGCAGGCGCAGGATGGTGCGCAGTCGCTCCACCTCGAGGGGGCTGTAGAGCCGATAGCCGCCCGCCGTGCGCTTGGGCGAGATGAGCTTGCGGTCCTCGAGGTAACGGATCTTCGAGATCGAGATCGAGGGGAAGTCCGCCTGCAGCAGCTCGCAGACGGCGCCGATGGTCAGCGCGTCGCCGGTGCGGGCGATCTCGTCGCCCAGGGGGAGGGACGGCTGCGTCAACCGGCCAGGAACGTGAGCCGGAACTTGCCGATCTGCAGCTCGTCACCGTCTTCGAGCAGCTCCTCGTCGTCGATGCGGCGGCGGTTGACGTAGGTGCCGTTGAGGCTCCCCAGGTCGCGCAGGGCGGTGCCCGACTCCTGCCGCGTGATGACGGCGTGGTTGCGCGAGACCGTGACGTCGTCCAGGAACACGTCCGCCCGCGGCTCGCGCCCGATGGTCACCTCGTCGTGGTCGATCGGGAAGATCGTGCCGGGAGGCCCGCCCGAGCGGACCGCCAGCGTCGGGCCGTCGATCGCCGGACCCTGCCAGGCTCCGGTCTCGGCCTCCTCGTCGCTGATCGCGAGCGGCCCGGTGATCTCACCGGTGCCCTGATTCTCGACGATCAGCAGCGCGCCGCAGCGACCGCAGTACTTGTGAGCCTCGCTCTGATGGAACCCGCACTCGGGGCAGTACATCGCGATTCCCCCCGCCGACCGGCGGCCCTCGCTCAGTCGCCCTCGAGCCGGTCGAGGTCGGGGAGCCGCCCGGCCAGGATCCGGCTGAGCGCCTCGACGTCCACCACCGACAGCTCACCCTCGTCGCGCCCCTTGAGGCGGGCCACCATCTCCGACTTCAGGAGCTCGATGCGCCCGTGCAGCAGGCGCCGATGCATCGAGACCTCACGCTCCTCCTCCACGAGGAGGCGGATCCTGGCCTTCAACTCGGCATCCGTGAGCTGGGCGAGATCGGGCTGAGCTTCCATCGGGGGGGCTCCCTCATCCGGTAGGACCAGGGATCATAGCGGCAGGAACCCAAACCCTCAGGGGCGGGTCGAGGGAAAGTCCCGGGCCCGGAGGCGGGCCACGGCGACCCTCGAGTAGTTCGCGAGGGTCGCGAGGGCCACCGCCACGGCGGCCCAGAAGAGCCCGTCCACCCACGGCTCGTCGAGCCAGATCGCGCCGCCGGCGCCCACCATGGTGAGCCCCGAGGACACCTTCCCGGCGAGATCGACCCTCATCTCGATCCCGTACCGCAGGAGGGCCGCGAAGCCCCCGATCACGATCGCCTCGCGGGCGATCAGCACGGCCGGGCCCCAGGGGGCGATCCGGTCCAGCAGCAGCAGCCCGGCCAGCGCCACCAGCACCAGCAGGCGGTCGGCCAGCGGGTCGGCGATGCGGCCGAAGCGGCTCTCGGCCCCCAGCCGGCGGGCGAGGAAGCCGTCGAGCAGGTCCGAGACCCCGAGGACCGCGAAGATCGCGGCCGCCAGGCCCGATGTGGGGCCCTCGGCGACGATCAGGACGCCCAGGAGCACCGGGAGCCCCGCCAGGCGACCGATCGTGATGGCGTTCGGCAGCCACGCAAGCCGCGTGCCGGTGTGGGGAGGTGTCCGACCCATGCGAGAAGAAGCCGGCTCCCGTGACCGCTGCCTGCCCTGCGATCGGGGCGAGAGGATTTGAACCTCCGACCGCCCGGCCCCCAGCCGGGTGCGCTACCAGGCTGCGCCACGCCCCGAGAGCCGCAACTCTAGCTCAGGGCCGTAGGATGCGCGACCGATGCCGCCGCCCCCCGTCCTCACGCCGCGCGACCAGGACTTCGCCCAGTGGTACCAGGAGGTCGTGGCGAAGGCGGAGTTGGCCGAGAGCGGCCCCGCCCGGGGGACCATGGTCATCCGGCCCTATGGCTACGGGCTGTGGGAGCGGATGCAGGCCGACATGGACGCCCGCATCAAGGCCTGCGGCGCCGAGAACCTCTACATGCCTCTGTTCATCCCTGAGTCGTACCTGCGTCGCGAGGCCGAGCACGTGGAGGGCTTCAGCCCGGAGCTGGCCGTCGTGACCGTGGCGGGCGGCAAGCCGCTCGAGGAGCCGCTGGTCGTACGACCGACCTCGGAGACCCTCTTCGGCGAGTTCATGGCGAAGTGGATCCAGTCCTACCGCGACCTGCCGCTGCTGCTGAAC
>JAXIPH010000035.1:0-14662 GCA_045403035.1 Thermoleophilia bacterium
GGGCTGCGCGGCGCCGACGCCTTCGACCCCTCCACGCTCGCGGCGCGCTTCGGCTTCGTCTACGACCACACCGGCCCGGTGGGCGACGTGGTCTCGGCGGCGCCGTCGCTCCACCGCATCCACGCCACCTTCATCGGGCGCGCCGCGCACGCCGGGATCTCCCCGGAGGAGGGCCGCAGCGCGGTGCTGGCCGCCGCGAGGGCCATCGCCCGGATGCCCCTGGGGCGCATCGACGCCGAGACCACCGCCAACGTCGGGACGGTGAGCGGCGGCGGCGCCACCAATGTCGTCCCCGCCCGCTGCACGCTCGCCGCCGAGGCCCGCAGCCGCGACGAGCAGTCGCTGGCCCGGCAGCTCACGGCCATGCTCGACGCCCTCACGTGGGCCGCGAGCGAGTGCGAGGTCGACCTCGAGACGCGGGTGGAGCGGGAGTTCGTCGCCTACCGGCTGGGGGAGGGCGACCCGCAGGTGAGGATGGCCCTGGAGGTCCTGTCCGGCCTGGGCTACCGGCCCCGGCTCGTGCCCAGCGGCGGCGGCTCCGACGTCAACGCGCTCCTGCGCAACGGGTTCCCGTCGGTCAACCTCTGCAACGGGATGATCGACGTGCACACGGCCGATGAGCGGATCGCCGTCGAGAGCCTCGAGCGGATGGTGGCCGTCACCCTCGGCCTGATCGACGCGGCGCGCGGTTCCTCGTGACCGAGCGGAGCGGCGCCCTGGGCCCGCCGATCCGCAGCGAGCTCATCCATGAGGGGACGATCGTCAACCTCCGGGCGTCGGACTACCGCCGCCCCGACGGCACGATCGTCCACCGCGAGGTGATGGACCATCCCGGAGCGGTCGTGATCGTGCCCGTGGAGGACGGCCACGTCCTGATGGTCCTCCAGCCCCGGGCGGCGGTGCAGGAGTACACGCTCGAGCTGCCCGCGGGGAAGCTCGACCGGCCGGGCGAGGACCCCCGCGACTGCGCCCGGCGCGAGCTGGCGGAGGAGGTCGGCCGCGCGGCCGGCTCGTGGCGCGACCTGGGCGGCTTCTACACCGCGCCGGCGATCCTGACCGAGTTCATCCACTGCTTCCTGGCCACGGACCTCTCGCCGGTGGACGCCCCGCCTGCCGAGGAGGACGAGGAGATCGAGGTGGTGCGGTGGCCGCTCGTCGACCTGGCGGTCGCCATCGACAAGGCCCGCGACGCCAAGACCCTGATCGGCCTGATGCGCCTCGAGCGGGAGATGCGGCGGGGCTGAATCACGCCGCCGGCCGCGTCAGGCCGCCGCGATCCGCCGCGAGAAGAGCACGGCCGCGCACTCGCAGGGCGGGTCGCCGCAGGCGGGGCAGACCGCCGCGGCGGACACGGAGGCCGACGCGTAGACGCCCGCGATCTCGGCCAGCGCCGCGAAGCCGGCCCGGGCCATGGCCGGCGCGATGTGGCACCCGTCGGGCGGGGCCCAGCCGAGAGCGATCGCCACGCTCGCCCCTTCGCGGCCCCCCCAGGCGATGCGGTCGCCCACGAGCGCGCCGTAGAGGCCGCGCCCGCGGGCCGCCGGCGCGACGACCGCCATGTCGAGCACCAGGAGCGTCGACGTCGCGGTGCCGATCTCGCCGCGCAGGGCGGCCCGCACGTCCGGGTGCGCGGCCTCCACCAGCGCGCCCGCGTTGCGCAGGACGGCGGTGGCGACGCCCGCCACCCGGCCGTCGTGCTCGGCCACGACCACCCGGCGGCCCGGCTTCGGCCGCAGGTCGTCGGCGCTCACCCACCCGACGCCGATGCCCTCCTCCACGATCGCCAGGGCGACGGCGAGATCATCCTCGGCGAGGGGACGGACCATCCCTGGAGTCTCGACGGCGCGTCGCCCGCGGTCCAGGCCGGGCCGTCCGGGGGGCCGGGTAGCGTCCCGCCCCCGATGCCCCCCGCCCACGGCTACCCGCGCTCGCAGACGGCGCCCGAGACGCTGCCGCACGTCGAGCGGCAGAAGGCCGTCCGCGACGCCCGCACGCCCCGTGACCCCCTTGCCGCCGAACCGGCGGCCCGAAGGGTCTACCACCTGCGCCCGTCGGCCTCCGCGAAGGCGGTCTCCGAGCGCCTGCGGGGCATGCTCGACGCCGAGCAGCTCGCGGTGGTGGAGGGCGCCCGCGGACGGTCGCTGGTGCTGGCCTCGGCCGGCTCGGGAAAGACGCGAACGATCGTGGCGACGCTCGCCCATCTGGTGGAGAGCGGGACGCCCGCGGACCGGGTCATGCTGGTCACCTTCACGCGCCGCGCGGCCCGCGAGATGGTCGATCGCGCCGCGCGCATGGCCGGCGCCGACCTGTCGCCGGTCACGGCCGGCACCTTCCACTCGGTCTGCCAGCGCCTGCTGCGCCGCTACGGGCCCCTGGTGGGCCTTCCGGCGGCGTTCACGGTGCTCGACGCCGAGGACCAGGCGGACGTCATGGCCATGGCCCGCGACGCCCTGTTGGCCGGCCGTGAGCAGCGCCCGGCGCTGCCGCGGCCCGCGGCCATCGTGGGGCTGGCGTCCCTGGCCGCCGAGAGCGGCCGGCCGCTGGCGGAGGTGGTGGCCGACCGCAAC
Source organism: Thermoleophilia bacterium (assembly GCA_045403035.1). Classification (GTDB taxonomy): domain Bacteria; phylum Actinomycetota; class Thermoleophilia; order Miltoncostaeales; family Miltoncostaeaceae; genus CAVXDY01. The sequence continues at coordinate 2,568 of JAXIPH010000035.1, forward strand.
CCGCGCCTCGGCGACCGCATCGATGACCTCGTGGCGATCGTGGCCGGCTACGAGGAGCGCAAGCGGGCCATGGCCGCCGTCGACTACGCGGACCTGCTGGTGCTGACCCTGCGGCTGCTCGACGAGCACCCGCGAGTGCGGGAGCGGCTGTCCGCCCTCTACACCTGGGTCCTGGTGGATGAGCTGCACGACGTCAACCCGGTGCAGGCGCGGCTGATCGACGCGATCGCCGGCGAGGGCGGGAACCTGGTCGCGGTGGCCGACCCCGACCAGTCGATCTACTCCTGGCGCGGGGCGGACCCCGGCGTGGTCGACCGCTTCGCGGCGGCGCCGGGGGCGCGCATCTTCCCCCTTCAGACCAACTACCGGTCGAGCCCCGAGGTGGTCGCGCTGGCCCAGGCCACCCTGCCGGCGGGCAACCCCTACGAGAAGCGGCTGCGCGCCCATCGGCCGGCCTCGGGCGCGCCGCCGGTGGTGGCGCACCTGGCCTCGGTGCCGGACGAGGCCCGGTTCGTGGTGCAGCGCATCGCCGACCTGATCACCTCCGGGCGGGCACCGGGAGAGCTGGCGGTCCTGTACCGCGCCCATCACCACTCGGTCGACCTCCAGCTGGCCCTGACGGAGGCCGGCGTCGAGTTCGAGCTCTTCTCCGGCGCCCGCTTCGTGGAGAGCGCCCACGTCAAGGACGTGCTGGCGTTCTGCCGGCTCCGCCACAACCCCCGCGACGAGCTGGCATGGCACCGGGCGATGCGGCTGTTCGAGCGGGTGGGGGAGGCCGTGGCGTCCCGGGTCTGGGGCGAGATCGGCGGCGCGCCGGACCCCCTGGAGGCCGCCGCGGCGCTCGACCCGGCCGGCCCGGGGCGCATGGGGGTGACGCGCTTCCAGGAGGTGGTCCGCCGGCTCGCCGGCCTCTCCCGGCCGGAGGACATGGTGCTGCTCGTGGCCCGCAGCGACTGGTACCGCGACCACCTGCAGAGCGCGTTCGCCAACTGGCGCGACCGCGAGGGCGACCTGGCGCGCCTGGCCGAGCTCGCCGCCCGGGCGGCGAGCCTCGAGCGCTTCCTGGCGGATCTCCAGCTCGCCGAGCGGGTGGAGGCCGACGAGGACGTGTCCGGTCCCGCCCGCCGGGTGACGCTCTCCACGGTCCACCAGGCGAAGGGCCTGGAGTGGCCGGTCGTGTTCGTGCTGCAGGTGGAGCCGGGCTCGTTCCCCTCGGGCTGGGCGGTCAGCGAGGGCAACCTGGCCGAGGAGGAGCGGCTCTTCTACGTCGCCGTCACGCGTGCGGCCGACGAGCTCTACCTGTGCCGCCCCATCGCGGCCCGGCGGCCCTGGGACACCGGCCCCGACGCGGTCGTGATGAACTCGGGCCAGGGGTTCCTGGACCGGGACCTCGCCGGGCTCGTCGAGGAGTGGTCGGTGCGCTGAGGCGCGGGGGTACGCTCCCGCCATGATCGTCTCCCGGCGCGAGGAGGGCCTTCTGCTGGTGCGCCAGGTGGACCATCAGGAGCAGTGCGCGGCCATGGCGGAGGCCTGGGGCAACGACGAGTTCGCGCTCCCCGAGCCGTACGGCCCGGTCGTGCAGGCTGCCCGCGTGCACGACGAGGGCTGGCGGGCGTGGGAGCGTGCGCCCACCGTGACCGCCTGGGGGAGCCCGACCGACTTCGCCGAGATCGACCGGCCCACGCACGTGCGCCTCTACACCGAGGGGATCCGGCAGGCGTGCGCCCTCGGGGACCGGGTGGGCCTGCTGGTGAGCATGCACGGCCAGGGTCTGTACGACGGGCGCCGGGGCCTCGACGCCGGCCCGCCGCCCCCACGCGCCGAGCGGGAGCCGCAGGTGCGGGCGTTCCTCTCGCGGCAGGATGCGCTGCAGGTGCGCCTGCGCGGCCAGATCGGGGGAGACGGGCTGGACGCCTGGGCGTGGGCCGCATACCGCCTGCTCCAGACCTGGGACCTGCTCAGCCTCTACCTCACCTGGCGCCCCCTGGCGACGGGACGCGAGATGACCCTGCCCCAGGTTCCGCGCCGGATCGGCGACCCGGGAGTCGCCCTCTCGCTCCGTCCGGACGGGCCCCGGGGGTGCACCTGCGCCCCCTGGCCGTTCCGCGAGGACTTGGTGGAGCTCCCGGTCGCCGCCCGCGTCGTGCCGGAACGCCTCTACGAGGACGATTCCGATCTGCGGCGCGCGATCGACAGCGCGCCGCGGATCGGAATCGGGTTCACGGTGCACCCCGGACGACCCGGGAGCATCCGTGGGCTCAGCTCGCCTCGTACTTGAAGGACAGATCCAGGCGAGCGCGGTAGCTCTCGACCTTCCCGTCCGATCCCACGGTGACGTCGAGCTTGGTGACCTCGGCCACGCGGAGGTCCCGAAGCGATTCGCTGGCCGTGGCGACCGCGGTCGCGGCGGCGTCCTCCCAGGATTTATCGCTCGTGCCGATGACCTCGATCACGCGGTAGACGCTGCCCATTGAGGGGTCCTTTCCGACGGGATACGTACGAATCCACACTACCTTTCGTGGGCTCAGATCCGCACGGATCCCTCGTCCCTCAGGCGGGCCAGGGTGAGCGCCACGCGGGCCCGCAGGGAGGGGCCGGCCGGGAACGCCATCCGGCCCCGCTCCGGCGTCCCGACGGACACCGCGGCCTCCGGATCCGCCATGCGCAGGGCCGTGTAGGCGCAGCAGATCGCGTCGATGCGGGCGGCGTCGTCCAATGCCCGCCAGTCGTCGCCGTCGCCCTCCGGCGCCCAGCCCCCGAGGTCGATCACCCCCACGAGCAGGCGCCACGCGGGCAGGAGCCCCGCCGGCCGCGCCCGCCCCACGCCCTTGGGGCGGTAGACCGGGGGGCGCAGTCTGAGCCACGCCGCGCGGTACGCGGCCAGATCCGGGGGCCGCGAGCCCGGGGGGTGGTCGCGCTCCCAGGCGATCTGGCGCAGGACCAGGTCGGGGAGGGTCTCGCACACCTCGCGCCCCGGCACCGCCAGGCGCGGCGCGAGCGTGACCCCCCGCGCCCCCCCGTGGAGTTGCTCCAGGCGGCGGCGCGACACGGGGAACGCCGGCACGTCGCACCAGGCCAGGACGCGCTCCACGTCCCGCTGTCCGGTCTCGTCGGGTACGGCGAGGGGCGCGTCGATCGCGAGCGTGCCGGGCCGGGTCCCGATCCGCGCCACCAGATCATCGTCGTCGTCGGCCAGGTCGAGGGCCGTCAGGCGTCCGCCGGGGTCCAGCCGGGCCACGGCGGAGTGGCGCCCGGAGCCCACCAGGCCGATCGTCTGGAGCAGGTGCACTCCGATGGCCTCGGGCATCGGGCAACCCTAGCCGGGGCCGTCCGAGGCCGAGGCCCGGGTGGACGGGGAGGACGAATGCCCACTACTCTGCGCCGATGCCACCCCCCGCGCCCGCCGGCGTCCTCCGCCTGGGAGCGATGCCGTGAGCACGATCCTGCTGCTCGTGATCGCCCTGGTCGCGCCGTGGACGGTGCACCTGGCGCCCCCGCGGCAGCGCCCGCTCGCGCTCGTGGGCGTCGTGGCGGTCTTCCTGCTCTACGGGATCTTCGCCGAGAACCCGCTCCTGCAGTGGGAGATGTGGGCCGGCCTGGCCGCCGGCGTCCTCACGGTGCTGTTCCTCTCCGGCAGCGCCGGGGGCCGCGGAGGACGCACGAGCAGCGGGTCGCGCGCGGACCGGCAGCGGGCGAGGCTCGAGGACTCCGGCAACCACCCCACGGGCGAGCTCTAGCCGTTCTCCCGCCCGGAGCGCGACCCGCGGATCAGGGGTCGGCGCGCACCAGGTGCTGGGCAATGAGCTGGTCGGCGCGCTCGGGCTCCTCCAGCAGGATCAGGCCGCGACGCAGGGCCTTGACGCCCCCGGGGCGGTCGTTGCTGCCGAGGAGGGCGATCCCCAGCGGCAGGAACCCGTCCGCGTAGCGCGGATCGAGCTTGACCGCCGCCTGCGCCGCCGCGACCGCCTCGGCGGTGCGGCCGTCGCGGAGCAGCGCATAGGCCAGGAAGCCCTGGGCCGCCGGGTCCCCGGGATCGTCCGCGGCGGCGGCGGCGAAGGCGATGGTCGAGGGGCCGTTCCTGCCGAGCCCGGCGAGGGCGAGGCCCCGTCCGAACTCCGCGGCGCCCATGGTCCCGTCCTTGGCGCGGGCGCGGTTGTAGGCGCCGAGGGCGGGCTTCCACTTGCTCGCCTTGGCCAGCAGGTCGCCCACGAGGAGCTGACCCGGCGCGGAGTCGCGCCAGCTGACGGGCCAGGCGTCGACCAGCGCCTGCGCCGGCGCGAGCTTGCCGGCGTCCAGGAGCTGGCGGGCGCGGGCGTTTGCGAGCGCGATGCTCTTCGGCTCGCGGGCGACCGCCACGCGCAGGGACTTCGAGTAGCCCGCGACGGTCTCCCAGTCGGGCTTCGGCTCCATGGTCACCGCGAGCGGCCGGCCGCCGCGCACGAGCTCCACGGTTACCGCCTTCTGAGCCGGCAGGGCCCGCAGCGCCACCGCCAACGCCCCGGGGGTGCCGACGCTCTCGCCGGCGATCTTGGTGATCACGTCCCCGCGCCGGATCCCCGCGGTCGCCGCCGCCCCCTTCGGAGCGACGACCGCCACGAGCTGACCGGGCACCGTGGTGCCGGCCTGGCGGCGGAAGGTGCGCCACAACGGGACGGTGTATGCGTCGAAGAGCCCCCGCGGCGGGGTGAGGCGCAGCTTGAACGTCCTCTCCAGCACCGGCGAGGTGCGCCCCTGGGTGTCCGTGGCCTGCAGCCGCAGCCGGTACGCGCCCGGCACGAGCTGGAAGCCCGAGCTGTCGACGCCCTCCACCCGGAAGTACGCGCGCCCCGCCCGGCGTGGCCGCGCGTCGGTGACCGTCTGGACGATCTTGCCGCCGCGGGAGGCCACGACCTGCACCATCAGCTTCGACGGCGTGGCCAGGCGGACGCCCACCAGGAACCGCGCGTGCCCCTGCTGTGCCGAGATCACGTTCGGCAGGCGCAGCGAGTCCAGCGACGGGGGCCCGACGGGGGCGGTGGGAGCGGTGGTGGTGGGGGTCGGCTGGGGGGCCGGCTGCTGTGCGGATGCGACCGATGCGCCGGCCACGGCCAGGAGCAGGCCGGCCGCGGCCGCGGGGAGGAGGCGGAGCACGGCGCCGACCTTACCAGCGCCGCCCGCGGGCACCGCCGCCCGCGGTCGCCGCGCGCGAGGGCCCCGGGAGTAGAGTCCTCTGCGGGATGGACGCGCCCCTCGCCCCCCTTGAGGTGATCGAGCGAAGCCGGCGCGGGGACCCCGTGGACGCCGCGAGCGTGGAGTCCTTCGTCCGCTCCTGGCTGGATGGCACGGCCGACGACGCCCAGATGGCCGCCTGGTGCATGGTCGCGTGCCTGCGCGGGTTGCCCCGCCCCGGCGTGGAGGGGCTCACGCGCGCCCTGATCGCCTCGGGCGAGCGCCTGGAGCTCGCCTCGCTCGCGCCCACGGGCGACACTCACTCCACGGGTGGGGTGGGCGACTCGGTCACCCTCGTGGCCGCGCCGCTGGCCGCGTCCCTGGGGGTGCGGGTCGCCTCGATGGGCGACCGCGGCCTGGCCCACACCGGCGGCACGATCGACAAGGTCGAGGCGATCCGCGGGTTCGAGGCCGACCTGCCCCTCGACCGATTCGTGCGCCAGGTGCGCGACACCGGGATCGCCGTCGTCGCCAAGGCGTCGCGACTCACGCCCGGGGAGGGGCGCCTGCTCGAGTTGCGGGACGCCACGGGCACCGTCCCCTCGCCGGGTCTCATCGCGGCGTCGATCATGAGCAAGGTGCTCGCGGGCGGGGCGGGGGCCATCGTCCTCGACGTGAAGGCCGGAAGCGGCGCGTTCTTCCCCACCCCCGCGAGCGCCCGCGACGCCGCGGAGCTGATGGCGAGCCTCGCCGAGCCCTGGGGCCGCCCGGTCCGCTGGGTCGTGACCGCCATGGACCAGCCCCTCGGCCGCTGCGTGGGCAACGCGCTGGAGGTGGGCGAGGCGGCCGAGGTGCTGCGCGGGGGCGGGCCGCCCGACGTGCGCGAGCTGGCCGTCCTGGTGGCCGGCCACCTGGCGGAGGCGGCCGGCGTGGCGGAGGAGGGCGAGGGCTCCGAGCGGGCCGCGGAGGCGCTGCGCTCGGGCGCCGGCCTGGAGGCGGCCGAGCGTTGGGTCGAGGCCCAGGGCGGGGACCCCGACGTGTGGACCGACCCGAGCCTGCTCCCGGCGGCCACCGACCGGCGCGAGGTGGCCGCGCCGTCGTCCGGCTGGCTGAGCGCCATCGAGGCACGGGGGGTGGGGGAGGCCGCGCGGTGGCTCGGGGTGGGGCGCCTGCACGCCGACCAGGCGATCGACCATGCCGTGGGGATCGAGCTGCTCGCCAAGGTGGGCGACCGGGTGGAGGCCGGCCGGGCGGTGGCCCGCATCCACGCCCGCGACGCCGACACGGCCGAGCGGGCCGGGGAGATGGTGGGCGCCTGCCTGGGGATCTCCGACGAGCCGGTCGCGCCACCGCCGCTGGTCCTCGCGGAGGGGAGGGGCGGTGCCGGAGCTCCCTGAGGTCGAGACGATCCGGCGGCAGCTGGCCGAGCGCATCCCGGGGCGGTCGTTCGCCGCGGTCCAGGTGCACGACCCCACGCTCGTGAGCCCCGAGGACCCCGTGGCCTTCGTCGCACAGGTCGCCGGGCAGCGCGTTCGTTCGGTCGACCGCCGCGGCAAGTACCTGCTCGTGGAGCTCGAGTCGGGGGACACCCTGGCCGTCCACCTGCGGATGACCGGCCGCCTGCACTGGCGCCCCGGGCCCCCGGACGAGGAGGAGCGGTTCCTGCGGGCCCGCTTCGACCTGGACGACGGCAGCACCCTCACCTTCGGCGACATGCGCCGGTTCGGGCGGGCGTGGATCGTGCCCGCCGCTCTCCCCGACCGTGAGGCCTACTGGACCGCGCGGGTCGGCATCGAGCCGCTGTCGCCGCGGTTCACCGCCCGGGTCCTCACGGACTTGCTGGAGGGCCGGCGTGGACCGATCAAGGCGGTGCTGCTGAACCAGGCGCTGGTGGCGGGCCTCGGGAACATGTACGTCGACGAGGCCCTGTTCCAGGCGCGTGTCCATCCCGAGCGCCCGGCGGGGTCTCTCGACGCCGACGAGATCCGGCGGCTCCACCGGGCCATACGCGACCGGCTAGGCGCGGCGGTGGAGGCCGGGGGCGCCTCCATCGACAGCTACCGCGACTCGCTCGGGGAGAAGGGCTCGATGCAGGACCTCCTGCGCGTCCACCTGCACGCCGGCGAGCCCTGCCCGCGCTGCCGCACCACCATCCGCAAGACCCGGGTCGCGCAGCGCGGGACCTACTGGTGCCCGAGCTGCCAGGAGCCACCGCCCCCGTGGTGACCGCCGTGCCGGGCGTGCGCGTGGGCCACTGGACCGACACCGCGGCCGGCACCGGCTGCACCGTCGTGATCCCCCCGCTCGGGACGGTGGCGGCGGCGGAGGTGAGGGGCGGGGGCCCCGCGACCCGCGAGACCGAGCTGCTCACGCCGCTGGCCTCCGTCCACTCCGTCACAGCCCTGCTCCTGACCGGCGGGAGCGCCTTCGGCCTGGACGCCGCCTCGGGGGTCATGCGCTGGTGCGAGGAGCAGGGCCTGGGGCACGACACCGGCGTCGCACGCGTGCCGATCGTGCCGGCCGCGTGCATCTACGACCTCGGCGTGACTGGCAACGCCCGCCGGCCCGGGCCGGACGACGGCTACGCCGCGTGCGGGGCGGCGAGGGAGGGACCGCACGCGGTGGGGAGCGTCGGCGCCGGCACGGGTGCCACCGTGGGCAAGCTCAGGGGGCAGGCCGGGTGGTGCAAGGGAGGGCTCGGGGCGGGCCTGCGCCGGCTGCACGACGGGGTGACCGTGGCCGCGCTGGCGGTCGTCAACGCGTGGGGCGACGTCCTCGACGAGCGCGGGGAGATCCTCGCCGGAGCCTTCGACCCGGAGCGCGGGTTCATGGGGGCGGCCGGCCGGGTCATCGACTTCCCGCCCGAGCATCCCCGGCTGGCGGCTCCCGGCAGCACCACCCTGGTGTGCGTGGTCACGGACGGCCTGCTGGGCAGGGTCCAGGCCGGGGTGGTCGCGCGGATGGCCCACGCCGGGCTCGCGCGGGCCGTTTCCCCGTCCCACACGCCCCTCGACGGGGACGCGGTCTTCTGCCTTGCGACCGGCGCGCTGCCGGCGAGCCCCTTCGCGGTGGGAGTGGCGGCCGCCGAGGCCACGTCGGCGGCGATCCGCGACGCCGTGCGGCAGGCGACGTCCGTGCGGGGGGTGCCGACCGCCGCGGAGCGTTCCACGGGCCTCCCCCGCTAGCATCCCCGCCGGTCCCGCGAGGGACCACCACTCGTCATGCCCGACATCACCGCCCCGATCGTCAACTTCGCCACCGACCAGGTCGGGGCCTACGGCGTGCTGGCGGTGTTCCTCCTGATGATCCTCGAGAGCGCCTGCATCCCGGTGCCGAGCGAGGCGATCATGCTCTACGGCGGCTTTCTGGTGAGCCAGGGCGACGAGAGCCTCGTCCTGATGGTGACCGCCGGCGTGGCGGGCAACGTCATCGGGTCGTGGCTCGCCTACTGGGCCGGCCGCGCCAAGGGCCGAGAGTGGGTGCTGCAGTGGCACTGGCTCCACATCACGCCCAAGCGGCTCGACTACGCGGACCGCTGGTTCCAGCGCAACGGCGACTGGGCCGTCCTCCTGTCGCGATGTCTGCCGATCATCCGCACCTTCATCTCGCTGCCCGCCGGCATCGCGCGGATGCCCTTCTGGCGCTTCACGATCCTGACGCTGATCGGCTGCATCCCCTGGGTGCTGATGCTCACGCTCGCGGGCCGGGCCGTGGGGGACAACTGGGAGGATCTGCAGAAGCAGCTCCACCTGATCGACTACGCGCTCATCGTGGCGATCGTCGCGGGCGGCGTATGGCTGGTGGTGCGGCACCGGCGGCGGCGCCGGGCCGCGATCGGCATCCCGCGGTCGGCGGCCTCCGACGAGCCCCCGCCGGCAGGGTGAGGGAGAGGCCGCGGTGGACCCGGAGGCCATGAAGCGGTTCGCCGTGGAGCGCGTGGAGTCGCTCTTCAACCGCGGTGAGCTGGACCGGGTCGAGGAGTTCGTGACCGAGGATTTCGTCAACCACGAGGCCTGGCCGGGGGAGGATCCCGGCTACGAGGGCTTCCGGCTGCGGCTGCGCCGGCTCCGCCAGGCCATCCCCGACATCCACATGGAGGTCGAGGACGTGATCGCAGAGGGCGACACCGTGGCCTACCGGGCCACTCTCACGGGCACCCACCGCGGCGAGCTGATGGGTATGGCGCCCACCGGGCGCGCGTTCCGCGTCCAGCACATGCACTGGCTGAGGATGCGCGACGGCAGGTCGTCGGAGCACTGGGCGGTGCGCGACGACCTGGGGATGCTCCAGCAGCTGGGGATCATCCCCGTCCCGGGAGGCCCGCGCTCCGCCGAGGGGCCCCGCTGAGAAGCGGTCGGCGCGAGACGCCGAGGAGACCGGGTTGAGCGGCGCCCGGCTCCGGCCGGCGACGGTGGCGGACGTCCCGAGCCTGGCCGAGCTGGTCCAGGCGGCGTACGGACACTACGTCGAGCGCCTCGGCCGGTCGCCGGGGCCGATGACCGACGACTACGACGAGGTCGTTCGCAGCCACCGGGTGATCGTGGCCGAGCGCAGGGGCGAGATCGCCGGGCTGATCGTCCTCCGAGTCACCGACGAGGGCTTCCTGGTCGACAACGTCGCCGTCGACCCCTCGCATCAGGGGAGTGGAGTCGGGAGGGCCCTCCTCACGCGCGCCGAGGTCGAGGCGCGGCGCGCGGGATTCGACTCGATCTACCTCTACACCCACGAGAGGATGATCGAGAACCTGGCGCTCTACTCGCGGCTCGGCTATGTCGAGTACGACCGGTGCCGCCAGGGAGAGCCCCGCCTCGTCTACCTGCGCAAGAAGCTCGGCTGAGAGGTCGCGCGACGCACTCGGAAACCGCTTCTACGCCACCCCGAGGAGCGGGTCGAGCTCCCCGTCGGCGTCGAGACGCCGGAGCTCGTCGTAGCCGCCGATCGGCGTGCCGTCGACCATGATCTGGGGCACCGTGTAGCGCCCCGTGAGGTCCACCAAGTCCTGCCGCGCCCGGAGGTCGCCGCGCGCGAACGCGATCTCCTCGTAGTCGACGCCCTTCTGCGACAGCAGCCGCTTGGCCCGCGTGCAGAAGGAGCAGGGGTCGCTGGTGAAGATGCGGATTCTGGGCTTTCCCACGCACCGATCGTAGCCGTGCCCCGGGACCCCCGCCCTCGGCGGTCCGGCGCCGCTGCCATGATCGATTCGTGGCGAGCTATGACACCTCGGCCGTCGTGCTGCGCACCATCCGCTACTCGGAGGCCGACGTGGTGCTGGCGCTCTACACGCGCGGGCGCGGCCGGACCTCGGCGATCGCCAAGGGGGCGCGACGCACCACCTCGCGCCTCGGGGGCCGCCTGCAGCCCGGGGTCCTCCTGGACGTGTCCGTGCACGTGGGGCGGGGCGACCTCGGCACGGTCCGGGCGGCGTCGGTGCTGGACGCTCACGCCGGCCTCTGGGTGGCCGGCCACCGCCTCCAGTCGGCGGGCTGCATCCTCGAGACCGTGATGCGCGTCATGCCCGAGGAGGAGGCGAACGAGGAGGCCTGGCACCTCCTGTGCCGGGCCCTCTCCCTGCTCGCCCGCGCCCCCGCTCCCGCGGGCCCGGCCCGGCTCGACCCCCTGGTGCTCGGATGCCAGGCCAAGCTGCTCGTGGTGAGCGGCCTCCTGCCGTTGCTCACCCGTTGCGCCCGCTGCGGAGGGGGCCCGCCGTTCACGGCCTTCTCGGCCGCCGCCGGGGGGGCGGTGTGCGCCGGATGCGCCTCGGGCGGCGACCCGGTGGACGAGCGCGACCTCGCGGCGCTCGGCGCCCTCGTGGGCCGGCCGCTCGCCGAGTCCGCCGACGCCCTGCCCCCCGCGAGCGCCCCGGGGGTGGAGCGCCTGATCGGGCTGGTCCTCCAGGAGCACCTCGGCGTGCGCCTGCGCTCGGCGTCCCCCCTCTGAGGGACCCGCCGGCCCTGACGAGGGATATCCCGGACCTGCGGACGGATCCACGCGACCCACCGTTCAGTTCCTGACCATCGGTGACCGATCCCTAAGTGACGGACCGCCGATCGGCGGACCGAAACGATGGCTGCACAGGAGGTTTGGTGGGATGAGACGGAACACGCACGGACGGAGCGGATGGACGCGCACGCGGCGGTGGGTCGCCGTCCCGGCGGTGCTCCTGGCGGGTGCCGCCGTGGCGGTGACCATCGACCACGCCGCGACGCAGGCGTCGGCGACGACGCCGAAGACGAAGCCCGGCCACCACCATCCGCCGAAGGGCGACTCGGGACCCGAGTTCTCGACCGAGAAATGGGGGACGATCGGACGGAACACCATCGGCTCCGCCACCGCGCTGCCGCGCACGGGTCCCTGGGGGAGCGCGCCTCAGCCGAGCGACCCGCCCTCGGGTGTCGGGAGCCTGCAGATCACCGTCGGCGACGGGACCCAGAAGGTCGCCTATGGCAACCAGCACGACTTCTACACCACGCGGCTGAACACGGTGTCCACGCTCACGTACTGGGTCTACCGGGACATCGACGTCGGCATTCCGGCGATCCTCCCCTCGGTGGCCTTCGAGGTCCTCAGCCCGACCACGGCTGTCGGCTACACGTCGCTCGTGTACGTGCCCGCGCCGGCCACGACGCCCGTGGCGGTGTGGACCAAGCTGGACGCGCTCGCGGGCGCGCAGTGGTTCTTCACCAACGGGGCCCTCGCGGCGAGCAGCGGGTGCAACCAGACGACCTACTGCACCTTCGCCCAGGCGACGGCCGCCCTGACCAACCCGGGCTACCGCATCCTCTCGCTCGCGGTCTCCAAGGGCCGTGACACGGCCTTCAACGGAGCCGTGGACGCGCTCCAGGTGAACCGGACCCTCTACGACTTCGAGCCCCAGGGCGTCGTGGAGCGACGCGCCCACTGAGCTCGATCCCCCGCGCCACCCGCCGGACTGCGCCGGCGGGTGGCCC
>JAXIPH010000299.1:0-4988 GCA_045403035.1 Thermoleophilia bacterium
CGGCCCCCGAACAGGCTGAGGCCGCTCATCGCGATCCGCACCCCGGGGGGCACGCGCACGTCGATGCCTCCGAAGACCGCGATCGCCGTGAGCCGCGCGCCGTCGCCAGGCGTGGCCGCGCCGAGATCCAGGTCGCCGCCGCCCAGGAGGGCGAGCGCCGTCTCCCGCCTCCATCCCGGCGCGAGCGGCGTCTTTCCGAAGCCCCCGAACAGCGCGACGTTCATCGTCCATCCCCCTATCCCCCGCGGCGCGCCTGGTTCGCGTGGGCCGCGGAGAGGTCGAGCGCGACCGCGAGGATCAGCGTCCACGTCCAGACGTTGACGGGATCGGTCAGCAGCGGCTCGTGGCCGCCGGTGTAGTTCGCGATGAGCCAGACGACGAACCAGATGAGTGTCACGGCGACGCCTCCCGGAGGTTCGAGACACGGGGTCGCGCCTCGTCAGCAGTGTGACCGGCCGCGCGGGAGCGGCAATCCGTAGATTCGACATGGCCTAGCGCGGGTTTCCACCCGTCGCCCGCGGCTCCGGCGTCTCAGGTCGATGCTCAACGAGGGCCTCGTAGCGCCGGAGTGCGAGGAGAAGCGGAGGTGATCGCGGCCCCGCGCAACTTCGCGCGCTCAGGCGGGCGACAGGCGCACCGCCGTCAGCTTGTACTGCGGGCACCCGCTGACCGGATCCACGTGGGGGCCCACGAGGCGGTTGGCGTGGGTCTCCGGGTGGTGGAAGGAGAGGAAGAGAACGCCCGAAGCCACGCGGTCCGAGCGTACGGCGACCGCCGTGGCCGCCCCCCACCGGCTCTCGAGTCGCACGGCCTCGCCGTCGCCGACGCCCTCGCGCTCCGCGTCGTCGGGGTTGATCTCGAGCGCGTCGCGGGGGACGAGCCGCCGGTTCGGCGTCCTCCGGGTCATCGTCCCGACGTTGTAGTGCTCCAGGACGCGCCCCGTGATCAGCCGATAGGGGAAGCCGGCTACGTCGTGCTCGGGGCTGGCGGCGAAGTCGAGCGGCGCGAGCTCGGCCGGGCGAGGAAAACCGTTGAGGTGGAGCCGGGGCGTGCCGGGGTGCTCCGGATCCGGACAGGGCCACGGGATCCCGTCCGGCTCGAGGCGATCCACGCGCAGGCCGCCGAAGGCGGCCGGGGCGGCGGCGGCGATCTCGTCGAGCACGTCGGCCGGCTCCCGGTAGTCCCAGTCCGCGCCGAGCGCCCGGGCGACGTCACGGACCACCTCCCAGTCGGGGCGCGCCGCGCCCGGGGGTGGGAGGGCCGCCCGCACCCGCTGGACGCGCCGCTCGGCGTTGGTGAAGGTGCCGTCCTGCTCCAGCCAGCCCGCCGCGGGTAGGACGAGGTGCGCCATCCGGGCGGTCTCGCTCAGGAAGGGGTCCTGGACCACCAGCAGGTCGAGGTCGGTGAGGGCGCGCACGACGCGGCGCTGGTCCGGGTCGCTCTGGGCGAGATCCTCGCCCTGGACCCACAGTGCCCGCAGCTCGCCCCTCTCCGCCGCGGCGATCATTCCGGTCACCGTGAGCCCGGGCCGCTCGGGGAGCGGGGCGCCCCACAGGCTCTCCAGACGCGTGCGGACCCTGGGGTCGCCCGGCTCCTGATAGCCGGTGACGAGATCCGGCATGCACCCCATGTCGGCGCTTCCCTGAACGTTGTTCTGCCCGCGCAGCGGGAGCATCCCCCCGCCCGGGCGTCCGATGCTGCCGGTGAGCAGGCCGAGGTTGACCAGCGCGCGCACCGAGTCGACGCCCTGGGTCAGCTCGGACAGGCCGAGGCCGTGGACGAACAGCGCCGGACCCCCGGCCAGCACCTCGGCGGCCGCGTCCAGGGCCTCGTTGCCGACCTCTGCTCGGCGGAGGTCGGCCACAGAGTCCAAGGCGAGCAGATGGGCAGCGAGCGCATCGAGCCCGAGGGTCCGCTCCGCGAGGTAGGCGCGGTCGACCGCGTCGCGCTCCACGAGCGCCCGCGCCAGGGCGTTCAGCAGTGGGACGTTGCCGCCCGGGGCGACCGGCAGGTGGACGGTCGCCACCGCGGCCAGCTCCGTCCGGCGCGGGTCGATCACGAGCAGGGGGGTGCCGCCCAGCACCGCCTGGAGGATCCGCGCGCCCACGACTGGGTGCGCCTCGGTGGGGTTCGCCCCCGCGACCACGATGGCGCGCGCGCCCTCGATGTCGTCGTAGCAGGCGCTGGCGGCCCCCGTGCCCGTGGCCGCTCGGAGTGCCGTGGCGGTCGAGGAATGGCAGATCCGGGCGCAGGAGTCGACGTTGTTGGTGCCCAGGACCACACGGGCCAGCTTCTGCAGCAGGTAGCAGGCCTCGTTGGTCGAGCGCGAGGAGGCGAGCGCAGCGAGGGCGTCCGGGCCGTGGGCGGCGCGGATCGAGGACATGCGCTCGGCGACCCAGTCGATCGCGGTCTCCCACGCAACGGGCCGGAGCTCGCCGCGATCGTCGCGCAGGAGGGGCGTGGTGAGCCGGTCCGCCGACGCCTGCCAGCCGTGCGCGTACCGGCCCTTCAGGCAGAGATGGCCACGGTTCACGGCGGCGTCACGGACGCCGCGGATCCGCGCCACCCGGCCTCCGGCCACCTCGACCTCCACCCGGCAGCCGACCCCGCAGTAGCCGCATGTCGAGATCGTGAGGCTCGGGGCCGGGGTGGCGTCGATGCGGTCGCGATCCGTGATGGCGCCCGTCGGGCACGCCTCCACGCACGCGCCGCAGGCCACGCAGTCACCGTCGGCGAAGCGCTCGTCCGGGCCGGCGACCAGCCGCGCCTCCCCACCGCGTCCCTCGATGCCGTACACGAAGCGTCCCTGGACCTCCTCGCAGGCGCTCAGGCAGCGACGACACGTGACGCACATGTCAGGACGAAAGCGCAGGTAGGGGTGGCTGGTGTCGAGGGCGCCGGCCACCCGGTCATCGGCCTCGAGCTCCACGCCCAGGTTCGCGGCGAGGGCGGCGAGCTCGCCGGCGCCCGTCAGCGCGCCGGGCGGATGGGCCGCCACCTCGAGGGCGAGGACGTCCCGGCGCAGGGCCCGCAGGGCCGGCGTATCCGTGGCGACCTCGACGCCGTCGTCCAGGGCGGTGTGGCACGCGGCGAGCGGCCGTGAGGACCCGCCCACCTGCACCAGGCAGAGCCGGCAGCCACCCTGGGGCGGCAGCCCGTCGCGGTGGCAGAGGGTCGGAACGCGGATCCCGGCCCGGCGTGCGACGGCGAGGATCGTCTCCCCCGGAGCGAACCGGAGCGAGCGCCCGTCGATCGTCGCACGCGCCGTCACGACGCGGCCTCGGCGGCCGCGATCCGGTCGCCGAAGAGCTCGATGAGACGGCGCACCGGGCGCGGGATCCCCTGGCCGAAGGCGCAGAGGCTCGCCTCCTCGACGACCCCCAGGAGCCGCACGAGCTCCGCCCGGCCGCCCCGCAGGCCCGGGCCCTCGGCGAGGTCGAGGGCGCGGCGCGAGCCCAGCCCGCAGGGCGTGCAGCGCCCGCACGACTCCGTGGCCATGAAGCGCAGCCAGCCGCGAAGGAGCGCGGGCAGGTCGGCGTCGTCGGGGAGGGCGACGAGGCCCCCGTGTCCGAGGGCGAGGCCGCGCTCGGCCATCGCCGTGTAGCAGATGGGCACGTCCCACTCCGCCGGCGGGATCACGCTTCCCATCGGGCCGCCCGCCAGGACGGCCGCGAGGGCGGCCGGCCCTGCGGGGCCGCCGGCCTCCTCGACGACCTCCCGCAGGGGGGCGCCCATCTCCACCTCCACGACCCCCGGACGGGCGAAGCCGTGGTTCAGGCAGAGGGCCTTCGTGCCCGGGGACGCCGCCGTCCCCAGCCGGGCGTAGGCGTCGGCGCCGTTCTCCACGATCCACACCGCGTCGATCAGCGTCTCGACGTTGTCGACGACGGTCGGCTGCCCGTGGAGGCCGGACGTCACGGGATACGGAGGGCGCAGCCGGACCTCGCACCGGCGCCCCTCCAGCGCCTCGAGCAGCGCGGTCTCCTCACCGCAGACGTAGCTGCCGAGGCCCGACACGACCTGGACGTCGAATGCCCGGCCGGAGCCGAGCATCGCGTGGCCCAGGATTCCGGCGGCGCGAGCGTCCTCCACCGCGCCGGCCAGCGCGGCGCGGGCGGCGGGGTATTCCGAGCGCACGAAGGCGATACCTCGACGGGCGCCCACCGCGAGCGCGCAGAGGGCCATGCCCTCGATGACGCCGTGCGGATCCTCCTCCATCAGCATGCGGTCGACGAAGGAGCCCGGGTCCCCCTCGTCGCCGTTGCAGACCACGTAGCGCTCCTCGCCCGGCGCCGCCGCCGCGAGGCGCCACTTGCGGCCGGTCGCGAAGCCGGCGCCCCCCCGGCCGCGGAGCCCCGACCCCTCCATCGCCGCGAGCACCGGCTCGGGCCCGCCGGCGAGCGCGCGCTCGAGCGTCGCGTAGGCGCCGTCGGCCCGGGCGAGTCCGAGGTCGGCGAAGCCTCCCCGTCCGAGGCGACGGGTGACGATCGGCTCGGGGCACCGGGCACGCACGCTCGAGGGCGGGAGCGCCGCCGAGGGCGCGGCCAGCGCGCGCCCGGCATCGGCGCCGCGGCCGGGCAGCACGACCCGCCCGTCCCGCCGCAGCAGGGCGGGGGAGCGGTCGCAATGCCCCAGGCAGTGCGCGACCCGCACGTGCGCCCGGCCGGCGAGGGCCTCGGCCAGGCCCTCGCCCCCCGCGAGCGCGCAGGAGGTTCCCACGCAGACGCGGACGTCGGCGGGACCCTCCGAGAGGTCGGCGTAGGAGGAGATCGCCCCCCGCAGCGCGGCGACCGGCACCCGGGTGCGGTGCGCGAGCTCGGTGAGCTCGCTCGACCCGAGCGGACGGCCGAGACGCTGAACCATCTCCCGTGCGGCCTCCAAGGGGTGCGGGTCCGCGCCGCGGAGAGCCGTCAGTCGCCCGAGCGTCTCACTGGCCACGGGACCAGGCTCTCAGCCTCCCGCCGGCTCGCCAAGCGCCGGAACCCCGC